>CAZPYF010000035.1:0-14455 GCA_964590015.1 uncultured Burkholderiaceae bacterium | reverse complement strand
GCGACACGCCGATGATGTTCGAGATGGTGGCCGTCGGCGCGATGGCGATGCAGTTCGAGTTGCGCATGCCGTGTTCGCGAATGTGGTCGCGCAGGCCGGCCCAATCCATGGTCTCGCTCATGTCGACCTCAACGTGGCCCCCGCGCTCTTCGGCGAGCATGGCGAGTGTGTCTTGTGGCAGGATGCCGCGATCCCACAGCGAACCCTTGAAGCTTGAGTAAGCGCCGCGTTCAGCCGCCAGCTTGCTTGAAGCCCAGTAGGCGTAGTAACACACGGCTTCCATCGAACGGTCGGAAAACTCAACGGCAGCGTCGGAGGCGAAGGGCGTGCGCATCAAATGCAGGCAGTCTTGGAAGCCCATCACACCCAGGCCCACGGGGCGGTGACGCAGGTTTGCGTTACGTGCCTTGGGCACAGCGTAATAGTTGATGTCGATCACGTTATCGAGCATGCGCATGGCAGTCTCGATCGTGCGCTGCAGCTTGTCGTGGTCGAGCGTATAGCGGCCGTCGGCATCGGTCTTCATGTGCGCCGCCAGGTTCACCGAACCGAGGTTGCACACGGCGATTTCCGTGTCGCTGGTGTTCAAAGTGATTTCCGTGCAAAGGTTCGAGCTGTGCACCACACCCACATGCTGCTGTGGTGAACGGATGTTGCACGGGTCTTTGAACGTGATCCAGGGGTGCCCCGTTTCGAACAGCATTGACAGCATCTTGCGCCATAGCGAGGTGGCCGGAATGCGCTTGTACAGCGTGATGTCGCCCGTACGCGTCTTCTCTTCGTAGCGCAGGTAGGCCTTTTCGAACTCGCGCCCGTACTTGTCGTGCAGGTCGGGCACATCAGAAGGTGAGAAAAGGGTCCACTCGCCTTCCTCGATCACGCGCTTCATGAACAAATCGGGCACCCAGTTGGCCGTATTCATGTCATGAGTGCGGCGGCGTTCGTCGCCGGTGTTCTTGCGAAGTTCCAGGAATTCTTCGATGTCGAGATGCCAGCTTTCCAGGTAGGCGCATACGGCGCCTTTGCGCTTTCCGCCCTGGTTCACGGCCACGGCAGTATCGTTCACCACTTTCAGGAACGGCACGACGCCCTGGCTTTCACCATTGGTGCCGCGAATATGGCTGCGCAGTGCTCGAACCGGCGTCCAGTCGTTTCCGAGGCCACCCGCATACTTGGCAAGCAGTGCGTTTTCCTTGATGGCGTCGTAGATGCTGCTGAGGTCGTCGGCCACCGTGGTGAGATAGCACGACGAGAGCTGCGAGTGCAATGTGCCGGAATTGAACAGCGTAGGCGTCGAGCTCATGAAGTCGAACGACGACAACACTTCGTAGAACTCGATGGCG
This sequence comes from uncultured Burkholderiaceae bacterium, assembly GCA_964590015.1. Lineage (GTDB taxonomy): Bacteria > Pseudomonadota > Gammaproteobacteria > Burkholderiales > Burkholderiaceae_B > Yanghanlia. The sequence goes on along the minus strand of CAZPYF010000035.1, from coordinate 13,112 downwards.
CGTGCTTCGCGGTTGATCTCATTCAGCGACAGGCCCATGGCCACACGCATGAAAAAGATCTGCGGCAGCTCGATACGGCGGCCCTTCAGATTCAGGAAGTAGCGATCATAGAGGGTTTGCAAGCCCAGATAGTTGAACTGCGTGTCGCGCTCCGACTTCAGCGCCTTGCCGAGTTTTTCGAGGTCGAACAATGCTAACGACTTGTCGAGCAGGCCGCCTTCCACGCCAACGCGGATGTATTGAGGGAAATACTCAGCGTAACGCTGCGCCATAGCCGACTGCAGCACTTCTTCACCCAAGACTTCCTTGCGGATCGTATGCAGCAGGAGCCCAGCGGTGACTTGGCTGTATGACGGATCGATTTCAACGCGCGCACGTGCGGCCAGAATGGCCGATTTGTAGACTTCATCAACCGGCACGCCGTCGTAGAGGTTTCTGATGGTCTCTTCGAGTATGGCTTCGACGTCGATGGCATCGCCATGGCCGGCAGCCGCTTCCGTGATGGTCTTGAGCAGCAGCTCACGGTCAAGCGGTCGCTGAACACCGTCTTCGGTCACATTAAGGCTGGTTTCGGCTTTCTGTGGAGCGGCCGCAGTGCGGGCGGCGGCACGTTCCTGAGCGCGTTTCTCGCGATACAGAACATAGGCCCGGGCCACGTCGTGTTCACCGGAACGCATTAGGGCAAGTTCGACCTGATCTTGAATTTCCTCGATGTGGAATGTGCCGCCACCCATCCGGTTCCGCTGCAGGCTGCCTGCCACCTGTTGGGTGAGCGTTTCCACGATTTCGCGGATGCGTGCCGACGCCGCGCCCTGACCGCCTTGTACCGCTAAAAATGCCTTCGTCATGGCCACAGCGATCTTTGATGGTTCGAACGACACGACGGAGCCATTGCGCCGTATGACGTGATACTGCGAACCTACGTCGGTGGCTGTGTCGCGTGAAGTTGGCTGTGATAAAGGCGCGTTCGCCTCGTGTGATTCGGTGAGTGTGGTGTTCAGCATATCGGCCCCTGTAACACTAGATGTAGTGGTCTGGCGTTGAAAACGAACTAATTGTAGGGTGTGGCCAGCGCCAACGCAACCGCCCGGAAAGACGCAAGGTCTGCCGGGCGGAAAGGCGCTAAAACAGTGGACTTCGGGCTAAGAGTGGGCGTGTTGCAGGTGCTTGAGCCCTCCATCGCGGCTCACAAAATGTGGCTTGAGCCGGGCCGCTTCGGCTTCGTAGCGTTGAATGGTGGCGGCCTTCACGTGACCAAAACCACGCACTTCCAGAGGCAGTTGAGCAAGGGCCAACGCGGCCTCGTAATTTTTCGTATCGAGGTGTGTGGCGATGTCGTTCAACGCCTGCTCAAAGTCGTGAAGCAGCCGTTTTTCCTCGCGGCGTTCCGCCTGCCATCCGAAGATATCGAGCCACGTGCCCCGCAGGCCACGAGCCGTGGCCAAGCCCCGCATGACCTTTTCGGTGTAAGGCCCTAAGGCAATTTTTCGGGGCCGGCCCGTACGGGGGTCTTTAGGGGCAAACAGCGGCGGCGCCATATGGAAGCGCAAGGTGTAGTCGCCCTCGAATTGCGCCGCCAGCTGGCGGCGAAAATCGCCGTTGGTGTATAGCCGTGCCACCTCGTACTCGTCCTTGATCGCCATGAAATGGTAAAGCGCCCGGGCCGCTGCCAGCGTAAGTTCGGGGGCGCGGTCGGGCCGTACTCGCTGTTCGGCAGCGCGCAACCGATCTAATGTATGGGTGTAGCGGCGAGCGTAAGCGGCGTTCTGATAGGCCGTAAGGGCCGGCACGTTGCGAGCAAGCACCTCTTCCAGTGTGTCGAGTGCGGGGTCGTGTTCAGCTGCCGGCGTACCGGCTTCCAGTACGACATCAGGGCGCCATGCCGCCAGGCGGCCCAAACGAAACGCGCTCAAGTTCGCCTCCACGGCAACGCCATTGAGCTCGATGGCCCGTTCGATTGAGGCAACGCTGAGTGCCACGGCGCCCAATTGCCAGGCGTGGCCGAGCATGATCATGTTGGCCAAGATGGTGTCGCCGTAGTGCTGCTCGGCCAAGGCATGCGCATCGAGGCAGTGCAGGCGTTCCGGCCCAACAGCGCGCTCGAAGTGGCGGCGCAAGGCTACGGGGTCGTGGCGCGCCTTCGGGTCTTGTGTAAATTCCGTCGGCGGCGCGATATGCGTGTTCAGGACCGCGGTCGTATGCGAATGTGCGAGCGTTCGCCACGCTTGTGGAATCAGCCCGGCCACGCCGTCGCACAAGATGGCCGTATCGGCGCCCGCCACATCGATGCGTACCGGGCCGGTTGCCGCGTCGCCTGAAGAGAGCCGTACATGGCTCACCACGGCGCCGCCTTTTTGGGCCAAGCCGGTGATGTCGAGTACCGACGCCGCCCGGTTTTCCAGGTTGGCCGCCATCGAGACAATCGCGCCGACGGTGACCACGCCGGTTCCGCCCACGCCGACAACTAGAAGGCTGCAATCACGTTGCACAGGTGTGGAAGGCGTCGGCAAACGCTGCAGCAACCCTGCTAGGCGTGTCTGATGAGAGTCTGAAACGGCGACCTTGCGCTTGCGCAATGCCGCGCCCTCTACCGACACGAAACTGGGGCAGAACCCATCGGCACAGGTGTAGTCTTTATTACACGACGACTGGTCAATCGCCCGTTTGCGGCCCAATGGCGTTTCCACCGGAACGATCGACAGGCAGTTCGACTGCACGCCACAATCGCCGCAACCCTCGCACACCGCCGTATTGATAAAAAGTCGGCGCGAAGGTTCAGGCATCTCTTTCTTCTTGCGCCGGCGCCGCTTCTCGGCTGCGCAAGTCTGGTCGTGAATCAGAACGGTGACACCCTTCATTTCGCGCAGTTGCCGCTGCAACGCGTCGAGTTCGCGGCGATGGTGCACGCGTACGCCGTCAGGCAGGGTCACGTGGCGGTAGCGTTCCGGCTCGTCGGTGGTTACCACGACATGCTTAGCGCCTTCCCCCAGCAGCTGTTGGCACAGCCCCGGCACGGTGATCGGGCCGTCTACCGGCTGGCCGCCAGTCATGGCTACGGCATCATTGAACAGAATCTTATAGGTCATGTCGGTTTTGGCCGCCACGGCTTGGCGAATGGCCAACAAGCCCGAGTGGAAATAGGTGCCTTCGCCCATGTTCTGAAAGACGTGCGCGCTTTCCACGAAGGTGTTCAGGCCCACCCAGTCGACCCCTTCGCCGCCCATTTGGGTCAGCCCCGAAGTGTTGCGATCCATCCAGGTGGCCATGTAGTGGCAGCCCACGCCGCCCAATGCGCGGCTCCCTTCCGGCACCCGGGTAGAGGTGCTGTGCGGGCAACCCGAGCAGAAATAGGGGCGTCGCAGAGCGGTGTCTTGAGGTGCCGGCGCGGGCTGCGGCGTAGAGTGGGGCAAGGTGACGCCTACTGATTGCTCGAGCCAGGCCAGCAGGGCGTGGCTTACGCTGGACGGCGATAATTGGCCGGTGGACGGCACCAACACGGCGTCTCGCGTATCGCGTTTGCCGTGCACTGAAGGCCGATGTGCGGCGTTGAAGAACAGATCTTTGACCTGGTTCTCGACCATGGCGCCTTTCTCTTCCACCACCAATATGTGGTCAAGCCCCTCGGCAAATTTGCCGAGCATCCGGGTATCGATGGGCCAGACCAGGCCGATCTGCAAGTGCCGTATGGCAGGCATGTTGGGGTGGAGCGCGCGAAGCCGTTGCAGCGCTTCAGTGGCATCAAGGGCGGCCTTGCCCACGCTCACCACACCCAGCCGCGCGTCTGGCGCCGGGTCGCGCAGGCGGTCAAGCGGGTGGTGCTGCGTGAACAGCCTTACCGCTTCCAACCGTTGCTCCATGCGTTCTTCGATGGCCGGCGTGAGAAACTCGCGCGCACTGTATTCGCGGCGATGTTTGAGCACGGCTTCGGCCGGCATGTCGAACAACGGCACCGTGCCGGGAACGAAGCTGCGGCCGCTTTCCACCGTTTCGGTAATGGCTTTGAACGCGACCCAGCTACCCGAGAATCGCGAAAGCGCCCAACCCCATAATCCGAACCACTCATAGTCTTCAATACAGGCCGGATGGATGACCGGAATACGCCACGAAGCCAAGGTTGCGTCACTGGCATGGGGAATGGATGAAGACGCCGCCGTATGGTCGTCGCCCACAATCAGCAGTACCCCACCGTGTCGCGACGCTCCCGCAGCGTTGCCATGATGCAAGGCGTCGCCCGCGCGATCGACGCCGGGGCCCTTGCCGTACCACATGCCGAAGACGCCATCGACTTTGCGGTCAGGATGCAGGCCGGCTTGCTGTGACCCCATGACCATGGTTGCCGCCAGATCTTCGTTGATGGCGGGAACGAAGCGGATGTCATGTGCGTCGAGCGCTTTTTGGGCGCGCCACATGGCTTGGTCGACACCGCCCAGCGGCGAGCCGCGGTATCCGCTGACAAAGCCGGCAGTGTTGAGTGCCCGTTCGCGATCGCGCCGGCGCTGGCTCAACAGCATGCGCACCAGCGCTTGCGTGCCGGTGAGGAACACGCGTTCGTCGTGAGCGGTGAGGTTGTCTTCCAGCTGGTAGGGGCGAGGGGTTGGAATCGCAGCCATGATGAATCTCCTTGACTCCATGATAGGCATCTCGGCATGTCGATTTATTGCGTTCTTCTATCGTAGAATCCCTCTAAAACGAAATAAACATTTCGTTCGATGAGGCGATATGGACAAGATCGATCTAAAAATTCTTAATGTTCTGCAGGCCGACGCGCGCAGCTCCGCCCAGCAAACCGCCGACAAGGTGGGGCTGTCGGCGGCACCGGTTTGGCGACGCATCAAAGCACTCGAGTCGGCTCGGGTCATACAGGGTTATCACGCGCGGGTTGATCGCCATAAGGTCGGGCTCGGGGCTTGCATGTTTACGCAGATCAGCCTTGATCGGCACTCAGCTGATGTGGTGGAAAACTTCGAGCGTGCGGTGTGCAACACCCCTGAGATTCTGGAATGCCATGTCGTCACCGGCGATTCCGATTTCCTGCTGAAGATACTGGTGGAAAGCCCCGAGGCCTACGATGCCTTCCTGCATCGTTTTCTGTTCAACCTTCCGGGCATACGCCAGACCCGCACCATCGTCGCGCTACGTGAAATCAAGAACGAAGCCCGGCTACCGATCAAGGATTAAGCGAACCAAGAAAAGCAATCCGTACGAGGAGCCATTGCCATGCCGTTGTTAAATCGTTCTCGCCCTGTTCTTGCCATGGCCGGGTTGGTCGCCCTGCTTGCGGGGTGTGCGGGGGTGCAGCAGCCTCGACAACCGGTAGAGCCCGCCGGCACGCAGTGTAAGGCGGCGACACCGGGCGACGCGCTGGTCGGGAATTGGCTTGGCGTCAGGAAACAGCCGGGCGTGGCAGGCGAATTACATAATTATTTCGCGTTGAAGGCAGACGGCACCATGAATTATGCCGAGCAGCTGCGCCGCCCCGGCAAGGCACCTCAGGGGCTGGCCGAAACCGGCTGCTGGCATCGCGACGGCAAAACGATGGTGTTGCGCACCGTTGAATCGAATGGGTCGCCGGTTGATCTCGGCGACCCGATCTACATCAATCGCTATGAACTCACCCGTGAGTCGGGCGATCGCATGAGCATGACCACGCCCGACGGCGCGAAGCTAGACGTGCGGCGCATGCCGCCCGACTATCGCCTGACCTGGTAGCGCTTAGGTAGCGGCCAGACGCTCGAGCACGCGCTCGCGCCCCAAAATAGCCAGTACGGCGCCGATGGAGGGGGTCTGTTTACGCCCGGTCACGACAATACGCAGTGGAATGCCCAACTTAGGCATTTTTACGCCATGTGTGTCCAGCAACGACTTGATTAGGGCGTCGATGGCCTCGCTCGACCACTCGGGTAGTTCTTTCGCCTGCGCGGCGAAATCGGCCAGCAGGCGCCGTGCGTCGTCGTCGATGTGTTGCTGCGCGAGCTCGGCCTCTGCCGGCTGATACGGAAGGCAGAACAGCAACGCCCCGTCGGCCAATTCATTGAGCGTTTCAGCCCGGCCTTTCAACAGCGCCATCACCGCAGCCAGATCGACGGCGGCCGGATCACCGCCCAACGCCGCGATGCGCGGTGCAACACGACGAGCCAGGTCGATATCGCTCATATGTTTGATGTAGTGCGCATTGACCCAATTGAGTTTTTTCGGATCCCATTGAGCGGCGGACTTGCTAAGGCTGCCGGCACCGAACCATTCGACCAGATCGCTGCGGCTGAAGAGTTCGTCGTTCCCATGGCTCCAGCCCAGGCGAGCCAGATAGTTGATCATGGCTTCGGGCAGATAACCGGCCTTGTCGTATTCCATGACGCTTACTGCGCCGTGTCGCTTTGATAGCTTTTCGCCGTCAGGGCCCAGGATCATGGGTACATGGCCGTATACGGGAATTTCGGCGCCCAGCGCGCGTAAGATGTTGATCTGGCGCGGTGTATTGTTTACGTGGTCGTCGCCGCGTACGACATGAGTAATGCGCATGTCCCAATCGTCGACCACCACACAGAAATTGTAGGTGGGCGTGCCGTCAGGCCGTGCAATGATCAGGTCGTCGAGTTCGGCGTTGTCGAAACTGATCGGCCCCTTTACGAGGTCGTTCCAGCCCGTGGCGCCTTCCTGTGGATTGCGAAAGCGCACTACGGGTTGCCGGCCGGCCGGTACCGACGGCAGGGTTTTGCCCGGTTCGGGCCGCCACGTACCGTCGTAGCGCGGCTTCAGCCCCAATGCCCGCGCTTTTTCACGCATGGCTTCGACTTCTTCGGGTGTGCAGTAACAGTGGTATGCCGTGCCGTCTGCCAACATGCGCTGAATCACCTCGCGGTAGCGATCCATGCGCTGCATCTGGTAGAACGGGCCTTCGTCGGGGGTGAGACCCAGCCATTCCATTCCGTCGAGAATCGCCTGAACCGCCTCGGGGGTGGAGCGCTCGAGATCGGTGTCTTCGATGCGCAGCACGAAGGTGCCCTTATGGTGGCGGGCATACGCCCATGAAAACAGGGCGGTGCGAGCGCCTCCGAGATGCAGGAATCCGGTAGGAGACGGGGCAAAGCGGGTACGTACTGCGTTCTGTGTGGTCATGGCAATTGAAAAAGCCGTTTCGGCGAATCGACACGGCAAGGTTGGCAAGGAGCTCACTGTATTTTAGAGTAAGCCTGGTCGGCCCCAATAAAAAGGAAATCATGCTGCGTCATAGACTCGCTGCGTTGTTCGAGCCTCGGGTACTGGCGGTCGTCTCTGACCGACCTCTTCCCATAGAGGCCGATATGCCGGCCAGGCTCAACAATGCAGTCACGTTCATTCCCGTTGAGGAAGCGATGCAAGGCAACTTGCCGGATCGCTTGCAAGGGTTGGCCGAAGGGGCCCGGCTTGATCTCGCTTTGGTGTGTGTGCCACCCGAGATACTGCCGGCAATACTTGATGCCCTGCGTCGCTATCGGCCGCGCGTTGCCGTGGTGCTTGCGCATCCCGAACAGTCCGACGATCCGGTGCAAGACCTGGTGTATGCCCGCACATGGAGCCAGCTGAACGACTGCCTTGTGCTGGGGCCCCGTTCTTTCGGGGTGCAACGGCCCCATCTGCACATGAACCTGAGCCACCACCCGCGGCGGGCGCTTACGGGGCGTGTGGCGCTGGTTACGCAGTCGCGCAGCATTGCCGCCGCAGTGCTCGATTGGGCGGCCGACGTCAGCCTGGGTTTCTCGGCCGTGATCTCGGTGGGTGATGAAGGCGCCATCGATGTGGCGGAAGTGCTCGATTACCTTTCGATGGACCCGCGCACTGACAGCATCGCGCTCTACATCGAAGAAACCACGTCATCACGCCGCTTCACCAGTGCCGCGCGCGCCGCCGCCAGCGTGAAGCCGCTCATTGTGCTGAAGGTCACCGAACCGTTAGACAATGATCCCGTGCATCTGGCGGCGTTCAACGCCTTGCTCAGGCGGGTGGGCGCCGTGCGCATTCGCTACTTCGTGCAGTTGTTCTCGGCAATCAAAGTGCTGGTGCACACGCGCCGGCCCCGTGGCAAGCGCATTGCTTTGTTGTCGAACGGCGACGGTGCGGCGCGTCTGGCCATCGATGTAATGGGCAACGCCTCTGATGTGTATCCCGCCGAACTCGCCACCGCCAGCAAAGAACGCATGGCCGAAGTGCTCGAGAAAGGCGCTCGCGTCGATAACCCGGTGATTACGTATGCGCCGCCTACGGCGGAAACGACGCGAGCAGTGCTCGACATTCTGGTGCAAGACAAGGCGGTTGATGGGGTCTTGGTGTTGTTGGCGCCCGACCCGCTGGCGGATCTGGAAAGCGTGGTGCAGACATTGGCGGAAGTCGCGCCAGCTTCGTCGAAGCCCATTGTGACCTGCCTGATGGGCGACGCCACAGCGCGCCGATTGAGGCAGGTTCTCGATGCCGCCGGTACACCGGCTTTCCGCACACCGGAAAGCGCAGCCAACGCCTTTGGCATACTGGCGGCATACCATTACAGCCAGACCCTTGCCCAGCAGATCTTGCCGCCGGAACCGCTAAGCCGGCCGCCCGATGTCGAGGGCGCGAGGCGGGTGGTGCGCGCGGCGCAACGCCGTGGGCGTTTGGTACTTTCGCCTCAGGAAACGCTCGAGCTGCTGACGTGTTTTCATGTGCCGATTCAATTGGGCGATCAGTTCGACGACGGGCCGCCTATGGCGATACGCGTGCGCACTGACCCAAAGTTCGGGCCATGCATGAGCTTTGGGCGCGGGCAGGAGCCCTTCTGGCGCGCCGAGGCGGCTGTAGAGCTGCCGCCGCTGAACGGCTACCTGGCTCGCCAGCTCGTACAGCGCAGCGGGTTCTGGCACAGCACGTTGTCACGCACCCTCACGCCCACGGCCTTTGAGTTCCTACGGGAAGCGCTCGAACGCATCTCGCTGCTCGTTTCCGATGTGCCGGCCGTCGAGTCGCTCGATATCGATCCGTTGTATGTCGAGGGTGATGCCCTGGTGGCGGGGCGCCTTGAAGTGCGGCTCGCCAGTGCCTCGATGCTGGTTCTTCCGGAGACCACGGGCTACCGGCACATGGCGATTCACCCCTATCCGCGCCACCTGGTGCAGCCTCGCGAGATGCGCGACGGCAGGAAGTGGTTGTTAAGGCCCATTCGGCCCGAAGACGCCGAGCCGCTACAGGAGTTCGTGCGCGGTTTGTCTGATGAATCGCGCTACATGCGCTTCGTATCGATGCTGCGCGAGCTCACACCGCGCATGCTGGCGCGCTATACGCGCATCGATTACCACCGCGAGCTGGCCCTGGTGGCCACCATACAAGAGCCCAACCCGCAACACCGGGGCCACCCACGCGAACGGATCATCGGCTTCGCGCACTATCTGCGCAATGCTGACGGTCGCGGTGCAGAGTACGCGCTTGTTATTGGCGATGAATTTCAGCGGTGTGGGCTGGGCTCACAGCTTATGCGCATGTTGATCGAGGCGGCGCAGGAGCAAGGCCTTACTTACATCGATGGCCTGGTGCTCGGCACCAATCGACCCATGCTGAGCCTCATGTCGTATCTGGGCTTTCGTATCGACCCCGACGAAGAAGACCCCGGAATGCGGCGGGTGTGGCTTGATCTTGGGGAAACCGGCCACTGAGCCATACAACGAAGCCGGCGTGGAATACCCCGCCGGCTTCGGAATCGATTCAGCTCAGACCAGCACTTCGCGCAGGAAGGCAGCGATGTCCTGAACCTCTTCGAGGCATACCGAGTGCGGCATCGGGTAAGTTTTGAAACGCACGTCGTAGCCCATTTGTTGAAGAGCCTCGAGGCTGGCCTGGGCGCGTTCAAACTGCACGACCGGGTCCATGGTGCCGTGCGCCAAGAAGATCGGGGTGGCATGATTCGCGGCATGGCGCTCGGCGGTTACCGTGGCGGCTAGCGGCAGGTAGCCCGACAGCCCGATAATGCCGGCCAGGCGGTCGGGGTGCCGCAGGCCGGTTTGCAACGCCATGGCGCAGCCCTGCGAGAAGCCGGCCAGCACAATACGTTCGGTGGGGATGCCTCGGGCATTTTCGCGTGCGATGAGCGCCTCGACGGCGGCCTGTGAGGCACGCAAGCCTTTCTCGTCTTCGCGGCGAACCAGGTCGGGCAGGGCAATGTCGTACCACGCCCGCATGGTCATGCCATTGTTGATGGTGACCGGCTGCATGGGCGCATGGGGAAACACGAAACGAACTGGGCCCAGTTCACCGAGTTGGAGCTCAGGAACGATCGGGGCGAAGTCGTTGCCGTCGGCCCCCAGGCCGTGCAGCCAGATGACCGCGAAGCGGGGCTCGGGGCCCGTTTCAATTTCAATGTTTTCGAGTACCTTGTGTGCAGTATCGTTCATGAGTCCAGGTTCAAATTCTTAAGCGCTTGAAATAGAGCGCGATAGTGTTTGCGTTGCGGCTCGCTGCCCGGTAGCAGCGCCTCGTTTTGGCGGGCTTCCTTGCGTGCGGCACGTATGGTGGCGCGAAACTGCTGCACGTCGGGAACATCTTGCGAAGCAAGCAGTTCGGTCAGCGCTTCGTCGTCGCGTAGAAGCAGGTCGCGCATGGCTTCAAGCCGGTGTTGCTCGCGTGCTTCTTCGCGCGAACCGTGCGCCCAGGTGTCGAGCTGCTTACGGATGGCGTCAGGGTCGAGGGCAGCAGTGCGCATCAGCTTTCCGACATAATGAATCTGCCGGCGGCGGCCTTCACGGCTGGTGGTGCGCTGGGCCAGACGAATGGCCTCGTACAGTTTTTCTTCCAACCCGAGCTGGCGCAGCCGCTCTGGCGACAGGCCCACCAGTTGCTTGCCGAGGTCGGTCAGTGCGAGCATCTCGCGTTTGACCTGAGATTTGCTTGGGCGGTCGTAGAGCGGCGCGCTATCGTCGTCTTCGGGATTTTGGGGCGGTGTGAGAGGCATGAGCTGAATACAATGGGCGATTCCTGCAGCTATGATAACTGCCAATTCGAATACGGAAGAGCGTCAATGAGCGAACAGAGTGCATCATCTTTGCAAATACCCGAACAGCAAGCTGTCTTTCGCGAGCTTGTCACCGACGCCCTGGGCCATGCCGGCAAGCTGGGCGCAACGGACGCGGTAGCCGAGGTTTCGGAAAGCAAAGGCCTGGTGGTGACGGTGCGCTCAGGCGATATTGAAACCATAGAACAGACGCGCGACCGCTCTCTCGATATAACCGTCTACGCCGGGCAGCGCCGGGGCTCCGCCTCAACGTCCGATTTCTCGGGCAAAGCGTTGCGCGAAGCCGTTGAAGCGGCCTGGCACATTGCCCGCTATACGGCCGAAGACGAGTGCGCCGGTTTACCCGACGCCGACCGCCTGGCAAAAGGGCCGCATCCCGATCTGCAATTGCATCACCCCTGGGATCTCTCTTCCGACGAAGCGGCGCGTCTGGCCCTGCAAGCCGAGCAGGCGGCACGCGACGTCAGCCGGCTCATCACCAATACCGATGGCGCCTCGGTCGACACGTTTGAAGGGCACTTTGTACTGGGCAATAGCGCCGGTTTCATGGGCGGGTATCCGTACAGCCGCCACAATATCGGTGTGTCGCCCATCGCAGGCAAGGGCAACGCCATGCAGCGCGATTACTGGTACAGCTCCGCGCGCGACTGGAGGGTGCTGGCCGAACCGGCATCCGTGGGGCGTTATGCCGCAGAACGTACGCTTGCTCGTATGTCGGCCCAGCGTATCAAGACCGGCCGGTTCCCCGTGCTGTTTGAAGCGCCGTTGGCGGTGGGGCTCATCGGCGCACTGGTTCAGGCAGTAAGTGGCGGCGCACTGTACCGCAAGGCCAGCTTTCTGCTTGATGCTGCCGGTAGCCAGGTGATGGCCGACCACCTCGACCTTTATGAAAACCCCTGGGTGTCGGGCGCGGCGGGCAGTGGCCCCTTCGACTCCGAAGGCGTGCGCACTGAACCCCGCTCGATCATCATGGGCGGGGTGTTGCAGGGCTATTTCCTGTCGTCTTACACCGGCCGCAAGCTGGGCCTGCCCACCACCGGAAACGCCGGCGGATCACATAATTTGGAACTGCGTTCACGTCTGACCCGTCGCGACGACGACCTCGAAGCCATGCTGCGCAAGATGGGCACCGGCTTGCTGGTCACGGAACTGATCGGGCAGGGCGTGAATTACGTGACCGGCGATTATTCCCGCGGCGCCTTCGGCTACTGGGTCGAGAACGGTGTGATTCAGCACGCCGTTGAAGAAATTACGATCGCAGGCAATCTGAAAGACATGTTCCGCCAGATCGTTGCCGTAGGCAACGACACTATGGTGCGCGGTGCCAAATCCAGCGGATCCGTACTCATCGAACAGATGTCGATCGCCGGGGTCTGATCGCCCCGCACATCCGTTTCCTAGGGAATGTCCGTCGCCACAAGACGGCGCAGGCGGTGTAGTATCGCGAAACGGATGGAAACCATTGCGTTTTCGTCGTCAGAATACAAGTCAAACGGATGCTGGAATAGGAGATCAGATCAATGCAGCGTCGCTCATTTCTAAAGAAGGCCGGGCTCGGCGCAGTGGCCGGCACGGCCGCCATCGGCGCTCCGGTGTTTGCGCAGAGCAACCCGAAGATCAGTTGGAAGATGACTTCCACTTACGGCCCATCGTTGCCGCCGCTGTTCAGCACGGCGCAGATGTTCTGCAATTTCATCAGCGAAGCCACCGATGGCAACTTCTCCATTCGCCTGTATCCGGGCGGCGAAATTGTGCCGGGCTTTGAGGTCATGGAAGCAGTGGGTAACCGTACTGTCGAATGCGGCCAAACCGCTTCGTACTACTACTACGGCAAAGACCCATCGTTCTGCTTCGACACCGGTGTGCCGTTCGGCCTGAACGCCCGTCAGATGTACGCATGGATGTACGAGGGCGAGGGCATGCAGCTCATGCGCGACCTCTTCGCCGAGCGCAACATCATCAACTTCCCGCTGGGTAATACGGGTACGCAGATGGGCGGTTGGTACCGCAAGGAGATCAATTCGGTTTCCGATCTGCAGGGCCTCAAGATGCGTACGGCTGGTTTCGCCGGCGAAGTCCTGTCGCGCATGGGCGTGATTCCCCA
>CAZPYF010000034.1:13174-14666 GCA_964590015.1 uncultured Burkholderiaceae bacterium | reverse complement strand
TCATCCACGCATAAGCATCGACCCGAACGCGGCCCAGTTGGTGAATCTCGTGATGTTCGCGCGGCGCTACGGGCGCGGGCACGGGGGGCCACGGACCGGTGCCTGTGGACGAAAAAAGGGAAGAAGAAGAATCGCATGAGGTAAAAGGCATTCAGATACTGTAGCCGCTTTTGCCGCCATTTTCCGACGGCCTATAATGCGGGATTCTTCCATGGGTTCCCTAACCCCATCCATCAAAAAGGCCTCTAATGAGTTCCGTTTCACTCCCGCAGTCGCGGGTGCCGTTCTATCTGTCGTTGCTGGTCGCGTTCCATATTTTCATCATCATTGCCAGCAACTATCTGGTGCAGTTGCCCATCAGCCTCTTCGGCTTTCATAGTACTTGGGGCGCATTCAGTTTCCCGTTCATATTCCTCGCCACCGATCTCACCGTTCGCCTGATCGGCAAGGCCGAAGCGCGTAAGGTCATCATGCGCGCCATGATTCCTGCCCTCCTCGCCTCGTATGTCGTGTCAGTGTTGTTCCAGGAAGGCCGCTTCAACGGCACCGATTCCCTGGTGGAGTTCAACACCTTTGTGTTCCGCATCGCGTTCGCCAGTTTCGCCGCCTATGTGCTGGGCCAACTGCTCGATGTTCAGGTGTTTGATCGCATGCGCCGCAACTACGCGCAGTGGTGGATTGCTCCCGCGGCCGCATCGGTATTTGGCCAGGCGCTCGACACTGCGGCATTTTTCAGTATTGCCTTCTGGCAAAGCAGCAATGCGTATATGGCCCAGCATTGGGTCGAGATCGCGATGGTCGACTATGTGATCAAACTGGGTGTCAGTTTGCTGTTCTTTGTACCGATGTATGGGGTGGCCCTGAACGCCATCACGAACTCGCTGCGGCAACGCGAAGCCCTGCGAGGCGCCTGAACGGCGCGCTTATGCGCGGGCGGCTTGAGCCTGGAACCCATCATCGATCACCGCTACACTGCCTGAAGAACTCGGCGCACTTTGCAAGCCACGGTGCGCTCGCCCCACTCTTCTTCGAAAGGATGCGAAGTGACTGATCTTTCCGCCTTCCCCATTACCCGCAAATGGCCCGCTCAGCACCCCGAGCGTCTGCAGCTCTACTCCCTGCCTACGCCCAACGGCGTCAAGGCTTCGATCATGCTGGAAGAAACCGGCTTGCCGTATGAGCCGCATCTGGTCAGTTTCGACACCAACGACCAGACCTCGCCGGAATTTCTCTCGCTGAACCCTAACAACAAGATCCCGGCCATACTCGACCCAGATGGCCCGGGCGGCCAGCCGCTCGCCCTGTTCGAATCCGGAGCGATCCTGCTGTACCTGGCCGAGAAAACCGGGCAATTCCTGCCGCAAGATCCGGCCCGCCGATATCAGACCATTCAGTGGCTCATGTTTCAGATGGGCGGTGTGGGGCCCATGTTCGGGCAACTGGGCTTCTTTCACAAGTTTGCCGGCAAGGAATACGAAGACAAGCGGCCCCG
>CAZPYF010000034.1:0-13074 GCA_964590015.1 uncultured Burkholderiaceae bacterium | reverse complement strand
ACGTTTGAGGCGGCAAGCGCAGTTTTTCAGGAGCATCGACATGACCGAATTCCCGAGCCACTCCGCGCCACCCGCGCCGCCTCTGCAGGTCGACCAATGGCTGAACACGGCCCAGCCGCTTACGCTCGAAGCGCTGCAAGGAAAAGTGGTGGTTTTGCATGCCTTTCAAATGCTATGCCCCGGCTGCCTGAGCCATGGGCTTCCGCAGGCGGAACGGGTGTATCGCCTGTTTCGCAATGAAGGCGTGGTCGTGATCGGCTTGCATACGGTGTTTGAGCATCACGACGTGATGGGGCCCGACGCGCTGCGCGTCTTCCTGCATGAATACCGATGGAGTTTCCCCGTCGCAATCGACCAGCCGGGCCAGACCAAGGGCTTGCCACGCACGATGCAGGCTTATCATTTAGAAGGCACTCCGAGCCTGGTGCTGATCGACCGCAGCGGCCAGATCCGGCTACAACATTTGGGCCATATCGACGACATGCTGCTGGGCGGCATCATTGGCCGCCTGCTGACTGAAACGCCGGCCTGAACTGAAACGCCGGCCTGAACGCAAACGTGCGGAGCTTCCCGCCCCGGGCGGTTCAGGCCACGTAATGCAGCACAGTAAAGTAATGGCAGGCACTGCCCGCGAGCACAAACAAATGCCAGATGCCGTGGGCGTGACGCCAGCGATCATCGTGCGCGTAGAACACAATGCCCACCGTATAGGCCACGCCTCCGGCCACGAGCCACAGAAAGCCTTCCATGCCCAATGCGTCGATCAGCGGAAACGCCGCGATGACGGCGAGCCATCCCATCAGAAAGTACAGCACGAGCGACAGAAGCCGGATTCCGCGAGCGAGCCAGATTTCCTGAACAATACCGAACGCCGCCAGACCCCACACCGTTCCAAACAGTGACCATCCCCATGAGCCGCGCAACGTGACCAGCGCGAAAGGCGTGTAACTGCCCGCAATGAGCAAGTAGATGGCGCAGTGGTCAAACTTGCACCAGATACGCTTCGCACGCCCGACAAGGCTGTGATACAGCGTGGAAGCCAGGTACAGGCACAACAACATCGCGCCGTACACGCTGAAGCTCACGATCTTCCAGGCGTCGCCGGCCTGGGCACTTGGAATGATGAGCACCGCGGTGCCTATGAGCGCGAGCGCCGCGCCCACCAGGTGCGAGATGCTGTTGAAACGTTCGCCGTATTGCATGAAGGCTCCAGAGCGATTCAGGTGGCCGACGCGGGATTCCGCGGTAGCGCGTAGGTACCGACCGCGTGTGCGACCACTTCATCACTGCCTTCAGAGTAAAGGCTCACCTCGCCGACGGCGAGGGTCTTTCCCAGCTTCAGGAGCGTGCAAACGCCGATCACGGCAGCATCGGCCGCCGGCTTGCGCAGGAAGTTGATGTTCAGGTTCGTGGTCACCGCCATCGCCACATTCCCAATCTCACCCAGGATCGCTACGTAAAGGGCGACGTCGGCCACGGTCATGAGCAATGGCCCTGACACGGTGCCGCCCGGTCGCAAGTCTGCGAAGCCGACCTCGTGTCTAACCGTGGCACTTCGATCGCCGACCGCCTCGATCGTGCACTTCATCTGCGGAAATTCCTGGGCGAGATACGCCACGATTTCATCTTTTCTTGACATAGAGCGAGCTTGGCTTGCGAGTAGGGAGAGACGCACCCAAGGTGCGAAGGTGGCTGCGGAATCTGCTGAGGGAGTATAGCGACCCGCTCGTCCATCAACACCGGAAGCACCACGACGCGAGTGGACACAAAGCGTCATGATCTCATATGAGACGCTAATGTATCATTGAAGGCGTTGCTGTCACGCAACACGTTCAACATAGAGGGCCAGCCATGCAACGCTTCCGTAGTCTTCCCGCCGAACACGTTCCCCGCGCCACTGCGTGCCCGAGGGGCCTGCTCGGGCACGCAGCTGATGAGGTGTTCGCGCCGCTCACGTCGCCCAGAATCAAACAGCGAGTCAAGCTGGCGCACCTGGTGACACAGTGGCGAACATCGGTTCAGAAGCACGTAGCCCGCCCGGCCGGCAGAGTGTTGTTGCGCCGCTGGATGAATCAAAAGGCGGGCGCGGCATGTATAGAAACGCTGGGCCTGCCGCGTCACATTGTCGACGAGGTCATGGGTGATGAGGCGCTTACCTTGCATGTGAACCCACGCAAGCTGATTCGCATGGCGGTATACGCGCCTCGCGATGTAGAGAAAAGACCGTCGTCGATGGCCTTCATCTGGGATGGAGACTGGGATTTACGTCGAGAAGATCTGCGCGTGGGCAGCCGCTATCTGCTGATCAGCGACCTCGACCGAAACCGCAATAACCTCGAACGCACGGAGCGTTTCCAAGCGTTGATGGCGTGCATCGAGAACGGCAAACCGTGGGGTTCGCATCAATTGGGAATTCTGCTCGATACGCCCGAGAAAATTCTGGCCTATCTGCGCATCTATCTTGGGTTTCTCGATGACATGGGCCGAAACGGCTTCGCCCCCTCGCGGGGAAAAGATTCGATCGGTGTGGCGGTCTCGCGGGATGGCACCTTGCTCAAGGTGAACCGCGGGCTACATCGACTGGCCATGGCGCAACGTCTTGGCCTGCAATCGATACCGGTGCGAGTTCGACACGTACATCGCGACTGGTGGAACGAAGTGACCGACGGCTACGGCGGCGACGAGGCACTAGAGAAGATGCAGGAAGCGCTGCAAGCGTGCATACCTGAAGAAGCGCCCGGGCCGCTCGACGAACCCGTTCTGGTTTCTCGCTCGAAAGAATACTGGCCCGCCCTACGAACTTGATCCGGCAGCGTATCGTCAAATGTTACCCGGTATCATATACGGAAACATCACGTCGCCTCGTATCTCGGCGGCCGGACAGACACATACGCAAAAGGGGCCGGGCAGCACGATGGCAGCAGTCAATACACGGGGGCGCGACGCCCTGCTTTTGAAGCTGGCTCAGGCGTTGGCTGACCACCCGCGCGCATCAATGGAACAACTCGCCACAATGTCGGGCGTCAGCCGTGCGACCTTGTTCCGCCACTTCCCATCGCGCGACGACATGATGGCCGCGCTTTCCGAGGCCGGCATTTTGCGCGCGGAAGAAGCCGTCGCCCGCGCGCACTTGCACGATGGCTGCGTCGAGCACGCGTTACAACGCCTCATCGACGAACTGCTACCCATTGCCGAGCTCTACGCTCACGTCGATGCCGCCATGCGCACCGACGAGGCGCTGCAGGAACGTATTGAGCCCCTCCACACGACACTCACTGACGCATTCCGCTATTGGCAGGCGGCAGGCGCCTTACGCGTCGATATGTCTGCCGTATGGCTGGTGGAATCGTTGTCTGCGCTGCTGCGCAGTACCGCTACCATGATTCGCGCAGGCCGCCTCGCCCGTCACGACGCGGCGCAGAGCATTTTCGCGCTCTTATGGCAGGGAATGGCAAAGTAATTGCTTGCGGCCGTCGTTCACACGATGGCCGACTTGCGCTACCGTTCAAGCATCGTCCACCAATGAGTCACCTTGAAGGAGAAGTGATTGATGATGAGCCTACGCACTTTCCCAGCGGCCGCCGTGTTGGCATTTGGCCTGATCGGGCACGTCGCCGCCCAGACGGAAAACGCCCCCGCGGGCGCCGAGGACTTCGTTCCTGAAGTGGGCCAGTCCGGCAAGGATGTCATCTGGGTACCCACGCCACAGGCACTCGTTGATCGCATGCTCGATATGGTGGCACTGACACCCGAAGACACGCTGGTAGACCTCGGCTCCGGCGACGGGCGAACCGTCATCACCGCCGCCAAGCGCGGCGCCAGCGCAAGAGGCATCGAATTCAACCCCGACATGGTGGCGCTCTCACGTAGCGCAGCGCTACGCGCCGGCGTGGCAGAGCGCGCCACATTCGAACAAGGCGACATTTTCGAATCGGACTTCTCTGATGCCGACGTGGTCACCATGTTTCTGCTTCCCGGCCTGAACCTGCGCCTGAAGCCCACACTGCTCGACATGGAACCCGGTACGCGCGTGGTATCGAACTCCTTCACCATGGGCGACTGGGAACCCGACGAAACCGGGAAAGCCGAAGAATGCGAAAGCTATTGCATCGCCTATAAGTGGATCATTCCGGCGAAGGCGGAAGGCACCTGGAAGACGGCCGACGGCGAGCTGACACTCACGCAAAAATACCAGGTTGTGGAAGGCACGTTACGCAAGGGCGATACCACCGTACCGATCACCGAAGGTCGGTTGGAAGGCCCCGTGCTGCGATTCAAGGCCGGCGCCGACGACTATGAAGCCAATGTGTCGGGCAAGCAGATGAAAGGCTCGGTCAACGGTCAGTCGGGCTGGACGGCATCACTCTAACGGGGTGGCGGCCGGGCTACCAGCGCCCGGCCGAATCTCGCACATACCCTCAGTCGTTCAGCACTCGCACCGACTCGACGTCGATCTTGGGTGGCCGGTCACGATCGGTATCCACCTCGCCCCGTATCTCGACACGGGTGTTCTGGTCGATGGGGTCTGCCGGGAACTCGTCATCATCGATTTCCACCACAATTTCGCCGGTGGCATCGGCAAAGACGTACTTATCGTCCTCGCCGCCCGCCTTGCGAAGTATTTTGCCGCGTAGCGCCACTTCTTGATCGTCTTCGGCGTCTTTTAGAATCGACGACACCGGCACGACCGCCGGCGTCTCGGTGACCCCGGCATACTGCGCCTGGGCATGCAATGGCAACCCGCCTACGGCGGCCAGCACTGCGGCCGCCAGCCATTTCTTCGTCTGCATGTTCGCTCCCGAAAAGAAGTTTCCAACGCCTCATATCAGCAATTTCACGACCCGGCATACGAGCCGAACGTATCCCCCTAGCGGCGTATCGCGCGGCTTAACACGCTACGGCACGAAGCCCAATTCGCGATTGTGTATAATCATTGGCTTGCTCAGGGCGCGGTTAGTTTCCTGCGTTTAACACCCTGAAATGGCGCAATGGCAGAGTGGTTATGCAGCGGATTGCAAATCCGTGTACGTCGGTTCGATTCCGGCTTGCGCCTCCAGCACTTATGCGGGCGGTGTCTATCATGGACCCTCAAGTCGTCGCCGCAATGGCACGATGGCCGGATGTTCCGGCCGTGTATGGCTGGCTCTCGCTTACAGAGGCCGGCCAGTGGCGCCTGCATCCTGCCGGTAACGCGCTTCAACAGCCCGATTCACCGGGCGAGCCCATCACCAGCCCGCAAATCCTTGCCTTCCTCGACCGCAATTACGCTTCTGACGACGACGGCTGCTGGTATTTCCAGAATGGCCCGCAGCGTGTCTATGTCCGCCTCGACGCCACGCCTTATATCCTGCGCACCACCACTGACACTGCAAATGGCCGTCTGAGGCTGCGCACGCACACGGGGCTCGATGTCCGCGACATCACGGCGCTTTATCTCGACGCCCAAGGGCGGCTCTACATGGCCACTGATCGCGGGCCGGGGCTCGTGGCCGGCCGCGACCTGCCGGCCGTCTTCGACGCACTTGAAGGCGCCGACGGTACAGACGCCGCCGAACTCATTGCTGAATTCATAGAAACAGGCCGGGGCGTGCAGCTGCGTTCGCAGTCGATGTCCGGCTTCCCTGCCCGCGCTGTACCGCTCTCCACCTGCACGCCAGAATCACTGCAGGAAACGCTGGGCTTTCGTCGCTGCCCTTCCGCGCCGCCCAGTTCCGAGGCGCCCGCAGGCGAAGAAGGGCCGGCATCGCGCTGAGCCGTTCTTCCAGCCGTACTACCGGTTCCCCAGGGTCGGCCGTATTTCGTTAGAATTTCCCCATGACATCGCAAGCGCCGACCTTTTATTTCCCTGCGCCCCGAGCGCAAAAGTACTGTTCCGTGTGCGGAACACAGTTGACCCGGCGCGTACCGCCCGAAGACAACCGCATGCGCGATGTCTGCGAACAGTGCGGCGCCGTGCATTACCAGAACCCGCGCAACGTTGTGGGCGTGGTGCCGGTTTTTGGCGATCGCATTCTACTGTGTCGGCGGGCCATCGAGCCGCGCTACGGAACATGGACATTGCCGGCCGGGTTCATGGAGCTGGGCGAGACCACGGCGCAGGGCGCAATGCGGGAAACGCAGGAAGAAGCCGGGGCGCAGATCGAACTGGGTGACCTGTATACGATCATTGACGTGCCCCAGGCTGAACAGGTGCATTTTTTCTATTTGGCCAAAGTCGTGAGCCCCGAGCTCTACCCCGGCCCCGAAAGCCTGGAAGCGGCCTTCTTTCGTCTGGAAGACATCCCATGGGGGGAACTGTCGTTCAGAACGGTGAGTTCAACACTACGCCACTACGTCGACGATGCCCGCACGGGAATCTTTCCCGTTCATCACTACGATATCCCCGACCCCGATTCGAAATAGCAGGCAAAGCAGTGAGTGGTCTGATCTGGCTGGATCCCGACACCCCTCTTCCCGAACCCGACCACGCAATGCCCGAGGGCTTGCTGGCGGCGGGCACCGACCTGTCGGTGACCCGTTTAAAGGAAGCCTATTCGAAGGGCGTGTTCCCGTGGTTCAACGAAGGGGATCCCGTTCTTTGGTGGAGCCCCGATCCCCGCATGGTGCTCGCCTGCGACGACTTCAAAGCATCGAACTCACTGGCGAAGAAGCTGCGCCAGATCGGCCGCTTCCAAGACACAGCTAAAGAACAGGTCGTCGTTACCACCGACCTTGCGTTCGACGCGGTAATACGCGCCTGTGCGGGGCCGCGCACGACACAGGCCGGCACCTGGATCTCAGAACGCATTATCGACGCGTACAGTCAGTGGCATGAGCAAGGCCAAGTGCACAGCGTGGAAACCTGGATCGACGGCCAGCTAGCGGGCGGCCTGTATGGGGTCTGCTTGGGCGGCTTCTTTTTCGGGGAGTCCATGTTCTCGTACGTACCCGACAGCAGCAAGATCGCATTGGCGTATTTGGTGCGCTTTTTAAGCCGCCACGGCATCACGCATCTGGATTGCCAGCAGAACACTCGGCACCTGGCGAGCCTTGGTGCCTGCACCGTGAGCCGCAGCGACTTCCTCATTCGTTTACGGGAAGCGCTCCAACGCCCCGAGCCGTCATGGCAGGCCGGCCAGTTGCTCAATGATGGTCGCTGGCGCGCGTGGGCGGCCGGTGTATCGTGTGAGCATGAGGGCATGGCATGAGCGATCCTAAAGACCTGCCGGTCAAAACTCTGCAGTTTTATACGACGGCTGACTACCCCTGCAGCTATCTGCCCGAGCGCGCGGCGCGTTCGCAGGTCGCCGCGCCCACCCATTTGATCGATACCGAGGTGTACGGCGAGCTGGTGCAACGGGGTTTTCGGCGTAGCGGTTTATTCACTTATCGCCCGCACTGCGACCACTGTGCCGCCTGCCTGCCGATCCGTATCGACGTGAACGCCTTCCAGCCCACGCGCAGCCAACGGCGCGTGTGGGCGCGTCAGCCCGAACTCGCCGTGCGAATCACCGGGTTGCGATGGGACGACGAACATTTCGACCTGTACCAGCGTTACCAGCTCGACCGGCATCCGGGCGCGGGCATGGACGACGACATGCAGGCGCAATACCGGCAGTTTCTGCTCACCAGCCGTGTCGACACTCGCCTGGCTGAATTCCGCGATGCCGAAGGTGTGCTGCAGATGGTGTCGGTAATCGATGTTCTGGAAGACGGCCTATCAGCTGTGTATACCTTTTTCGAAACTCATGCACGCGGCAGCCTCGGCACCTGGGCCATCCTCTGGCAGGTGGAACAGTGCCGCATGGCGAAGCTGCCGTGGCTCTATCTGGGATACTGGATTCAGGAAAGCCGTAAAATGACTTACAAGTCGGCTTTCAATCCGCACCAGCTCCTGCGATCCGGCCGCTGGGCCGACGCCACTTCCTGACACCCGGTTTGCCATGTCCCTGCTTCTGAACGCCTATCCCCTGGCGCGTGCCGCCCTGTTTACGCTCGACGCCGAGAAGGCGCACGACCTTACGCTACGGCGCCTGCAGCAAGCCTACGATTGCCGCCACACCCGCAAGCTGTTTCCGTCGCCTCAAGGGCGTCAGCGTACGCTGATGGGCTTGACCCTTCGCAACCCGGTCGGTCTGGCCGCCGGGCTCGACAAGAACGGTGCACATATCGACGCCCTGGCCGCGTTGGGATTCGGCTTTGTGGAAGTCGGCACAGTGACCCCAAAGCCGCAATCGGGTAACCCTAAACCGCGGCTGTTCCGATTGCCTCGTGCTCAGGCGCTGATCAACCGGTTCGGGTTCAATAACCTGGGCCTAGATGCCTTTATCGCCAATGTGCAGCGCAGCCGGTTTCGTGAAGAAGGCGGCATACTCGGGCTAAATATCGGAAAAAATGCCGCAACGCCGATGGAAGAGGCGGTGAACGACTATCTAACCGGCCTTGATGCGGTGTACGTACACGCCGACTACGTCACGGTGAATATTTCGTCGCCAAATACTAGCAATCTGCGCGCGTTGCAGGCCGGCGACGAGCTCGTCGCATTATTGCAGGCGTTACACAATCGGCGCGAGATGCTGGCCGACCAGCACGGGCGGCGGGTGCCGATGGTGGTAAAGATTGCACCGGATCTCACTTCAGAACAAGTAGACGCCATTGCCGCGTTGTTGCCGCAGTATGGAATGGACGGCGTCATTGCCACCAACACCACGCTCGACCGTAGCGCCATCCAGGGGCTTCCACATGCCACCGAAGCCGGCGGCCTGTCGGGCCCGCCGGTGCACGAAATGTCGCTGAAAGTGATACGACGCCTGCGCGAGCGGCTCGGGCCAGACACCGCCATCATCGGCGTGGGCGGCATTGCCTCGGGTCAGCACGCTCGCGAGAAGATCGAGGCCGGGGCCGACGCCGTGCAGCTCTATACCGGCCTGATCTACCGTGGTCCGGCTCTCATCGGCGAGTGCGTGCGGGCAATCTGACCCGTATTGTTCACGCTTCGATATAAAGCCCGGCCCCAACGCAAACAACCCGCCTGCCGGGATTCGGCAGACGGGTTGTTATGCTGCGACGCGTCGGCGTGTAGCCGATGCATCTAACGCAAGCGGCTTACGCTTCCGATGCAGGCGCGCGACGTGCGCGCCCGGCTGTCTGGGAGACCTCAGCTGCGTCGCTGGCCGCCTTCAACGTGGCGTTCGTGGCTGCTGCGAGGTTGGACTCGGCAGCATCACTCGCTTGGCGAGCGACCTTGACTGCAGACTCATAGGCACTGTTGGCCGTAGCCAGCGAACTCTTCATCAGTGCAACGGCACCTTCAGAACCCGTAGGGGCGTTCTTGGCTAGTTGATCGATGGTTTCGTCGAGTTGACGCTGAGCTTGGGTAAGCTGCTCTTCGGTAAGCCGGGTAAGGTTCGACTGCACGCCAGCGACGATGTCGTAGACTTGCTTGCCGTAAGCCGCCACCTTGTCGGTGCCGGGCTGAACCAGGCCGGATGCGAAGTTCACAGCTTCCTGGGCATCTTTAACGCCCATGGCTTCCTGAGCCTTCTGGCTGGCTTCGTCGAGCGAAGCACGAGCAACTTTGAGGTTGAGGTCGACCAACTTCTCGAAACCGGTGAATACTGCTTGCTGGAATGCGAGGAAATTATCGACCGTGGCTTTCTGGTTGACGAGAACTTGTTGGGGGACCGCGCTCATAGTGAATTCCTTTACCTGTAGTGATGACCCTTCTGGGCCGTAAGCGGTAAATGATGCTGCACCGCACAAAACCTATTTTCACTCATGCGCACCTTCTCTGTCAAGGATTATATTGCACCGCACCATTGTGTGTCGTTCCCTTGCGTTGAATCAGGAACGTATCAGAGATGTCCATACTTCCGGGTAAGCCCCGACGGACGGGGTACGCCATTTGACTTAGCATCGAATACCGCATGCCTCGGCGCAGCCACGAGCCGCCCGCTGCGGCACGCTTTTCTCAACGCCTTCAGGAACCATACCAATACTATGAAACGATCCGCCCTGAAAATTACGTCCGCCCTGATCCTGGGCACGGCCCTGATAGGAGGCACCGCCGCCGCGAGTTACCCCGAGCGCTCGGTCAACATGGTGGTGCCCTTCTCTGCCGGCGGCCCAACCGACACCGTTGCTCGTTCTCTGGCTGAAGCAATGCGCCCCACGTTGGGTGAAACGGTTGTGGTTGAGAACAAAGGCGGTGCAGGCGGCACCATCGGCGTGAGCCACGTTGCTCGTGCCAAGCCCGATGGCCACACCATCCTGCTGATGCACATCGGCTTTTCTACCGCTCAGTCACTCTATAAGAATCCCGGTTATTCGTCCGACAGCTTCGAGCCGGTGGGCTTGGTGCTCGACGTGCCCATGACCATCATCGCACGTTCCGACTTCCCGGCTAACAACATTCAGGAATTGGTCGAGTACGTTAAGGCCAATAAGGACAAGGTCTCACTCGCCAATGCCGGCATCGGCGCTGCCAGCCATCTGTGCGGCACGATGTTCTCAAGCGCGCTGGGCGTTGACCTGCTCACCATCCCATACAAGGGCACCGGTCCTGCCATGAACGATCTGTTGGGCAAGCAGGTCGATATTCTGTGCGATCAAACTACCAACACCACACAACACATCAAGGCCGGCACTGTTAAGGCCTATGCCGTCACCAGCAAAGAGCGTGTGCCCACACTGCCCGATCTGCCCACCTTGCAGGAATCCGGCTTTGACGGCTTTGAGGTCGGTATCTGGCATGGCATCTGGGCGCCCAAGGGCACCCCGCAGCCAGCCCTCGACAAGCTTCAGGAAGCCTTGAAGGCTGGTTTGGCCGACAAAGCTTTCCAAGATCGGATGGCTGGGTTGGGTGCAAACCTGCTGCCCGAGCGCGCGAATCCTGAGTCGCTCAAGCAACATGTCGATCAGCAGGTGCCGCAATGGGCCGAACTGTTCAAGAAGGCCGGCGTGGAAGCCCAATAAGACAGTAGGCTGAGTTCAGCCACCGTCAGCTTTAACTCTGAGCCCGGCTATGCCGGGCTCAGTTCGTTGTGGCTTCGAAACCCAGGGATTCCGAGATTTCACCGGCGGCGCGTTGCAGCTGCGGAATCCAGTCGTCGCGCAGGCGGTCGGCCGGCGCTGACAATGACAACCCGGCCTGAAGTTTCCCGGTGTCGTCGTAGATACCGGCGGCGATACACCGTACGCCTAGTTCCAGCTCTTCGTTATCGCGCGCATAGCCATGGCGTCGCACCATGGCCAGCTCGCGCTCAAGGCGCTCGATATCGGTGATGCTGTTACGCGTGGTTCCCGCAAGACCCGTGCGGGTGGCGTAGGCCCGCACTTGTCGGGAATCGGCCACCGACAGAAATAGCTTGCCCGTTGAAGTGAGGTGCAGGGGCGCATGGCCGCCGATGGCCCGCACCACTTGCATACCTGAGCGTTCGCTCCAGGCACGTTCGATATAGACGATTTCATCGCCCTGCTGCAGCGAAAGGTTCACGGTCTGCCCGGTGACACGATGCAATTCGCGCATGGGTTCCAGTGCCACTTCCCGCACGTTCAGGCGCCGCTTTACCAGTGAACCCAGTTCAAGCAGACGCATGCCCAACTGATACATTCCGCTATCGACCCGATTCACATAGCGACCCACCACGAGGTCGTTCAAAATGCGATGCGTCGTGGACGTATGCAGACCCGTGGCCGCAGCCAGGTCTTTGAGCGCCACCGGTTCGGAATGCGACGCCAGCACGTCGAGCAGCTTCATCGTTCGCTGTAGTACCTGAATCGATAGCTGACTACCGTTGACAGGAAGGGACGAAGCAGACGGGGAAGTTGAACCGAGATGAGCGATGGTATCGGTGCGGGCAGAAGGAGTCATGGTGATGAGAATGGTGGGATGACGCAATGCAGCATTTCCGTATTGCGGAATATACACCAAGCGCCCGAGCTTGTCTGCCGGAGAGAACCCGCCCTAGCAAAGGCCGTTAAGGGTTCAATTCGCCGCCAAGGCGCAAGACCTCAGTACGCAGATAAGCCAGCGCAAGTGCCGCATCGGCCGGATCGCCCTTCACCCCAAGATCGATGCGCGGCCGCCCCTGCCCCATGCTGGGTAGGCTGAACGCCTTGACACCCGGCCAGCGGCGCTCGAGTTCTTCAAGCGCCGGCACAATACGTGATTCCGGCATCTCGAACACAACAAAAGAGTGCTCGACTCGCTCGATGCGATGGTGCAACGATGAATACCGCCTGTCGAGAGTCCATTCCATCATGGGCCATGCCATGACCGGGAAACCCGGCATGAAGGTATGGTCGCGAATAAAGAAGCCGGGGATTTTGTTATACGGGTTGGGAACGATATCGCTGCCTACCGGGAACACCCCCATCTCAAGCCGCCGGAGATTCTCGGGCAAGGACATATCGGCACTGCCCTGCCCCGCCCGCTCGTTGTCGGCACAGCGTTCCGTGATCAGACGCTCGGCTTCAGGGTGCAGCGCCAGCTCGACGCCCAATGCCTGGGCGGCTGCCTGGCGGGTTCGATCATCGGGCGTCGCCCCGATGCCGCCACAACAAAACACGATATCGGGCGTGGCGAAGCTGCGCGTAAGCACCGCAGCAATGTCGTCTTGTGCGTCAGAGACCAGTTCAGCGGCGGAAAGCTGCAGGCCGCGTTCGCTGAGCAACTGGATAAGATGCGCCATGTGCTTGTCTTGTCGGCGACCCGACAGCAGTTCATCGCCGATGAGAATCAGGCGGATACGAGGAAGCTGCGGCGTCATTTCGGGGTTCCGGTAAGGCGATGGCGGCGCAAGGCTTCCAGGCCAAAATGCGCGAACACTAATGAGGAGAAGACCGGCATGAACAGCCACGCCGGCGGCAGCAGGTTCACCAATGCAAGACAAAAGCCGATGAGCCACCACTGCCGGTTATGGCGCTTCCACAGGTAACGTCGCTCGTGCACGTCGGCATGCTCAATCACCGCGTCGACACGCAGCATGCGGGTGATCGCGAAGCTCCACCAGAAGATCGGAAGAATCACGGCAAACGGGGGCAAGAGCCACAAGGGCATGGTGACCAGCCAACCCACAACGAACAAGACGCCCA
>CAZPYF010000033.1:0-14909 GCA_964590015.1 uncultured Burkholderiaceae bacterium | reverse complement strand
CCACAGGCCCCCTGACAGGAACTCGCATTCGATATGAACACCCCGGAACAACACGACGAGCAGACGGCTGAGCATGAAGGCCTCATCAAGACCCCAAAGCAGCTCATTGTTACGATCTTGCTCTCCTTCGCCGTGCCTATTGTGGTCATCCTCCTGCTCATCAGGCTGGTTACCGCCAGTTCACCTCTTGGGGCCGGTTCCGACGGGCAGACACAAGAAGCCATCGCAAGCCGCATCCAACCGGTAGCAGGGTTTTCGCTGGTCTCTGCCGACGCCGCCACTGAAGAGCGCACCGGCGAACAGGTTTACGCCGCTACCTGTGCGGCCTGCCACACGGCAGGAATCGCCGGCGCACCCAAGTTGGGCGATTCGGCCGCCTGGGGCCCGCTTGTGGCCAAGGGCTACGACGACCTGCTGAACAACGCGATCCATGGGGTAAACGCCATGCCGCCGCGTGGTGGCAATCCGGCACTCAGCGATCTTGAAGTCGCTCGTGCGGTGGTGTATCTGGCCAATGAGTCCGGCGCCAGCTTCCCCGAGCCCGCAGCTGAAGGCGATGGCGCTCCAGAAGCCCCGGCAGCGGAACAGGCTGACGCGCAGGCTGAGCAAGCCGCAGCGGCCGATCAAGGGTCAGCACCGGCGGCCGAACAGACCGCCCAGGCTCAGGAAGCCGCTGCACAAGCCGAGCAAACCGCTCAGGTGCAGGAAGCCGTCGCCGAAGGTGAGCAAGCTGCACAGGCTGAAGATGCCACGCAGGCTGCCCAGGCTGCTGCAGAAGCCTCTGCGGCGCAGAGCCAGTCCGGCGCAGCACCGCAGCAAGATGGCGCCGCTGCAGCAGCTGCTGCCGATGTCGACCTTGCCGCCGGCGAGAAGATTTACAAGACAACGTGCTTCGCCTGCCACGACGCCGGGGTCGCCGGTGCACCGAAGTTCGGCGATGCCGCAGCGTGGAAGCCACTTATCGCTCAAGGCATGGACACTCTCTATCAGAGCTCCATTCACGGCAAGGGCATCATGCCGCCACGGGGCGGTTCCAACGCCAGCGACGAAGAAATCATCGCCGCCGTGCATTACATGGTGAACGCAGCGCAGTAAGTTGCCGTCTTAGCACTAACGTGGCGAGTTCGATCGCCACGCCGCAACGTCGAAGGGCCGCATCACGCGGCCCTTTTTTCGCGCCCTAGGTGTGCGGAACTAGGTAGCAGCCGGTGTGGCGCGCAATGTAAGGCCCAGTTGCGCCCGGCGTTGCAGCCAGAGGCTGGGCCGGTACCTCATGTCGCCCGTCGTGCGCTGCATCCCGCGCAATACGTCCAATACATGGGCGATGCCCAGGGCGTCGCCCAAAGCCAGCGGGCCACCGCCCGGATATCCCAGACCGAGCGAGATCGCCAGGTCGATGTCTTCGGGTGTGGCCACGCCTTGCTGCGCAATATCGCATGCCACATTAATGATCGTTGCCACAATGCGTTGCCCGACGAAACCGGCGGAATCGGCGATCACGGTGACGGGCGACCCGTCGCGCCCGAAGAGTGCGTGTGCCGCATCTCGCCAGCGCGGTGTAGTGGCTGCCGAGCACATGACGACGCGGCGCTTGCCGGCTTCTAGCCCGAAAAAGGTGTCGAGCGCAACGGTTCGGCTACCGTCGAGCTGGTACTCAGCCACCACCGTCGCCGTATCTTCACCATAAGGGGTCACCACGATCAGCGCATCGCGCGGCGGCAGCTCCGACGTTACGGGCTCGACACCGAGTTCGCGCAGCAGCGCTGCGGCGCGACGGTGACCACTCGAGTGATACGGTGCCACCCATACCGCGATTCCGGATGGAAACGGCGGTGTGGCCGCTTCGGTGGCCAGCACCTTCTGGCCATCTTCATAGCGATAGAAGCCTTCGCCCGTCTTGCGACCGAGCAGCCCACCGGCTGTTCGGAGCGCCGTAATCGGCGACGGCCGGAAACGCGGCTCATCGTAGAACTGCCGGTAGATGGACTCCATGACGGGATGCGATACATCTAGACCTGTGAGGTCCATGAGTTCAAACGGCCCCATCCGGAAACCGGCCTGCTCACGCATGATCACATCAATGTCCTGGAACGACGCCACGCATTCCTGCGCTGTTTTCAGGCCTTCGATATTCATGCCTCGACCGCCGTGGTTGACGATGAACCCGGGCATGTCGCGCGCTCGTACAGGCGTGTGGCCCATACGGCGCGCCAGCGCCATCAACGCATCGCCATGGCGGGGGTCGCTGCGCGCCCCATCGATCACCTCAACGACCTTCATCAGGGCCACAGGGTTAAAGAAGTGGTACCCCACCACCCGCTCCGGCCGTTCACACGCGGCGGCAAGCGCCGTAATCGACAACGAAGAGGTGTTGGAAGCCAGGATGCAGTCTGGTGCAACAATACCTTCAAGCCGTCGCAGAAGGTCGCTCTTCACATCGAGGCGCTCAACGATAGCCTCGACCACCAGGTCGACATCGGCGAACTCGGCCAAATCGCCGCATGCCACGACCGACTGCAGTGCAGCGTCGGCTTGCGACGACGTCATGCGGTCTTTGGCCACTAACTTCTGCCACACGGCATTTAACGCAATTCGAGCGGCCTCAACCGCTTCGGGCTGGACGTCGAACAGTCTCACGCGGATTCCGGCCTGTGCCGCAATTTGTGCGATTCCGCGGCCCATGGCGCCGGCGCCCACAACGCCGATGGTCTCAATGTGCTTCATTTAGTCAACTCCTCAATTTCGGCGGGCGTCAGATTCAGATACTGCTGCAACACCTCGGCCGTGTGTTCCCCCAACAAGGGCGCCGCCCCGCGATATTCGACCGGTGTATCCGACAGCCTGATAGGGCTGGCCACGGTTGGCAGCACCCCGGCCGAACTATGCGGTACCTCAAGCTGCAGCCCTCGCGCCAGCACCTGCGGATCTTCGTACACCTGCTGGATGTTGTTGATCGGGCCGGCCGGAACACCAGCGGCTTCCAGGCTCACCAGCCACTCATCCCGCCCCCTCAGTCGCATGGCTTCAGCAAGCATGGGAATCAGCGCATCGCGATTCACCACCCGGCCGGAGTTCTTCATGAAGCGTGCATCGTCTGCCAGATCCGGGCGACCGATCACGCCACAATAGGCGCGAAACTGGCTGTCGTTGCCCACTGCCACGATGAGATGGCCGTCGGCGGCGGCGAACACTTGATATGGAACGAGATTCTGGTGTGCATTGCCCGCACGCGTGGGCGACACGCCCGACGCCATGTAGTTCATATTCTGGTTGGCCAGCATGGCAACCTGACAATCAAGCAGCGCCATGTCGATGTACTGGCCCAGACCGCTCGCCTTGCGCTCGTAGAGGGCCGCGAGTATGGCTACTGAGGAATACATTCCCGTCATCAGATCGGCCACCGCGACGCCTGCTTTCTGCGGCCCGCCACCCGGCAGGTCATCGCGTTCACCCGTGATGCTCATCAGGCCGCCCATGCCCTGGATCATGAAATCGTAGCCGGGGCGGCTGGCGTAAGGCCCGGTTTGCCCGAACCCAGTAATCGAGCAATAAACAATACCCGGATTGATCGCACGGATCTGCTCATAGCCCAGCCCGTACTTGCTCAATCCACCGACCTTGAAGTTCTCGACGAACACATCACACCGGCGAGCCAGTTCCCGCACCGCCTCGGCGCCTTTCGGTGTGGCGATATCTAACGCAACTGACTTCTTGTTCCGGTTCGCACTCGTGTAATAGGCCGCCTCGGTGGTCTCGCGGCCCTGCTCATCCTTCATATAAGGCGGGCCCCAGCCGCGCGTGTCGTCACCGGCGCCTGGGCGCTCGATCTTAATGACTTCCGCACCCAGATCTGCAAGATTCTGAGTGCACCATGGGCCGGCGAGTACCCGCGTCAGGTCAAGGACGCGGATTCCGGTGAGTGGGGCGGCGCGCTTTTGCATGTCGTTGTCGGTTCGGCAAATCCCATATTTTGCCCTAAGGCGTCGTGGCGCGCCGAATGTGCAGTCGCGGTTCGGCGAAAACGTGAGGTCACGCGAGCGAATGGGCCTTCCCAAATAGGTGCTTGGCACCCGATTTCGGATTCCAGACTATGGGCCTGCTTTTCACATTACGAGTGCGGGAAAAGCACACTCGGGGCGAGATTAGGGTAAACCCTAGACATTATCTAGGGTTTACCCTATAATCTATCCATCGTCACGCAGCAACCAAGGGGAAGCACAAATGTCTACTAGCTCAATAACTTCATATAGCCGTTTTAGCGATTCGCTGGAACGCGATCTTCTTAACGCCAGCCAAGAAAACCGCGCCTACTCGGTGCTTGAAGGTCTTGGCATGGTCGCCAGCTTTATCGGCCGTGGCGCCTCGGGATTCGGCCGTTACCTGGTACAGGTTGCCGAAGCCCTGAACGAAGCGCGCGCTCGCGACGCTCGATTCTCAGGCAGCCAGTGGTAAGCAACACAGTGCCGCCTGCGGCACGGTTAGCCAACAAGTCGTCTCCATTAAGCCCGTCAATTCGTTGATGGGCTTTTTTTATGTATTCAGCAGCGTTCGAAGCATATCGAGTCGCTGCTTCGGATCCAGGCCCGGGGTGGGGTCTGCGGCGCCCTTCTCGCTGAAGCCCATCTCTTCAATGAAACGAGACCGCTCACGCACGACGTCTTCGCGAGCGCGGCGCCTGCGTTTGCACCAGCTCAGATGCAGACTTCGCTGCGCGCGCGTAATGCCCACATACATCAATCGCCGCTCTTCTTGTATGCGTTCGGCCAGCGCCTCTGCCGCATCGGCTGAGCCGAGATCCTCGTCGTCACGCCCCAGATGCGGCAATAGCCCTTCTTCAACGCCTACCAGATAGACATGTGGGAATTCCAGGCCCTTGGCCGCATGCAGGGTAGACAGCTTGACGGCATCAGGCTCGTCGTCGTCGCTACGCTCGAGCATGGTCACCAAGGCCACATGCTGAACGAGCTCCAATAAGGTGAGTTCGTCTTCCTGCGCCTTGCGCTTGAGCCACCCCATCAGTTCCAGAACATTCTGCCAGCGCGTCTGGGCGGGCTTCTCGTCGTACAGATCGTAAAGATGGCGTTCGTAGTCAATGCTACGTAATAGTTCGTCCAGAACACCGGGTGTGTCGTCGGAGGTAACGACTCCTGTGGCCTCGACGGGCACGTCTGCGAACAAGTCACCCAACCCTTGTAGTGCCGTGGGAGCGCCCCGGCGACCGGCCTTCGCCTGGAACTCTTGAATGCTGCGTGCGAAAACCTGCAACGGTTGCAACTGTCGCGATGGCAGACGGTCTGTGGCTCCGATTTCGAAAATGGCGGCGAACATCGACAGCCCTTTCTCGTGCGCGAACTGGCCCAGCGTTTGCAACGTGGTGTTGCCCACTCCTCGGCGTGGCGTCGTGATCGCGCGGATAAAGGCAGGGTCGTCGTCGTCATTCGCAATCAGACGCAGGTACGCCAGCATGTCGCGAATTTCAGGCTTCTCGAAAAAGCTTTGCCCGCCCGAGATCGTGTACGGAATCCGCAAGTTGCGTAGAGCCTGCTCAATGATGCGTGCTTGCTGATTACTGCGGTACAAGATCGCAAAATCGCGCCATTGCGCGCGGCGCTCAAATCGTGCTGCAGAAATGCGTATCGCGATGCTTTCGGCTTCGGTTTCGTCGTCGTTCATGGGGGTGACCTGTATCGGCTCCCCTTCACCCAGCGACGACCACAACCGCTTGCCAAAGACATTCGGGTTGTGGCTGATGACTTTATTCGCTGCAGTGAGAATGCGCTGCACTGAGCGGTAATTCTGCTCGAGCTTGATGAGCTCGATACCGGGAAAGTCACGTGTCAGTCGCTGCAGGTTCTCAACCGTGGCGCCGCGCCAGGCATAAATGGCCTGATCATCGTCGCCCACGGCGGTAAACATGGCTCGGCTGCCAACCAGCGCCTGCACGATTCGATATTGACAGACGTTCGTGTCTTGGTACTCATCTACCAGCAGATAATGCACACGCGCTTGCCATCGCGCCCGCACTTCTGCGTTGCCTTCCAACAGCATGGCCGGCAACCGAATGAGATCATCGAAGTCGACGGACTGGTAGGCAGTGAGTGTGGCGCAGTAGTCGCGATACACGCGTGCGGCTTCAACCTCGCTAGGCGTCTGCGCCGCTGTTGCAGCCTGATCCGGCCCTAGTAGGCCATTCTTCCACAACGAGATGTTTTGCTGCACGCCTCTGAGGCGGGCACGGTCGGTTGTGGCCAGAAGCTCTTGAATAATGGCCAACGCATCATTGGCATCGAGAATCGAGAACTGCTTTTTAAGGCCGGCGTTTTCGGCTTCTTCGCGTAGAAACCGCAAGCCCAGTGAGTGGAACGTGCTCACCGTCAGCCCTTTCAGAATCCGGGCGTCTACCAGGCGTCGTACCCGTTCGCTCATTTCGCGCGCCGCTTTGTTGGTAAACGTGAGCGCCACGACGTTGCGCGCCGGGTACGCGCATTCTCTTAATAAATACGCGATCTTTTGGGTGATCACGCGGGTTTTTCCGCTGCCTGCTCCGGCCAGCACCAGGCAGGGGCCGTCGAGATGCAGCACCGCTTTGCGCTGCATCGGATTCAGGTCGGCGGGAACGGTTGAGCCGGGTGACACGTTGAAGGGCCCTTGCATCAGATCTCGAACGGATCGACTTCGAGACTATAGCGCAGGCGTGTTTCGCGCCCCAGCAGGAACAGGTCGTCGGCCCAACGAGCAAGAAAATGCTGCAAGGCAGGGCGACTCTGGCTCTCGACCAGCAGTTGTGCACGTTCGATATTCGCGACGCGCACCACCCGTAGCGGTACGGGATCATACAAAATCACTTGATCGAGCGTGGGGTACGGTTGAGGTCCCGCCTGAGGAAGATTGCGCGCCGCATCAAGAAACTGCATGGCCTGTGCGAGCTCGCGGCTTTCAGCCACAAGGAGGGCCTGGTATGCGAAGGGCGGCAAGCCCAACGCCTTTCTTTCATCCAAGGCATATTGGGCAAAGCCCACATAATCATGCTTTTGCAGGGCTCGGTACACCGGCTGATCGGGGTAGTCAGTCTGCAGCATGACCGAAGCACCGGCATGCCGGCGCCCCGCCCGGCCCGCTACCTGCATCAGCTGCGCGAACAACCGTTCGGGCGCGCGGAAGTCGTGTGCAAAAAGCATGGAGTCCGCGTTCAGCACACCGACCAGCCCCAAATTCGCGAAATCATGGCCTTTGGCAACCATCTGGGTACCTACCAGGATATCGACTTCTCCGGCATGAACCTTGTCGAAGAGCACCTGGGCACTGCCTTTGAGCCGCGTGGAATCGGCGTCGATACGCGCCAGACGTGCCTCAGGAAAACGTTCTGCCAGATACTCTTCGATGCGTTGCGTGCCCCGACCCATGGGCTTGAGGTCAAGGTCGCCGCAAGTGGGGCAAGCGCGTGGCACTGAACCCCGCGCACCACAGTGGTGACACTGCAGCCCCGCGCCGCCTCGGCGCAGACGATGCAGCACGGTGTAAGCCGTGCAATGTGCACACTGACTGACCCAGCCGCACGACGTGCAACTGAGCACGGGGGCATACCCGCGGCGATTGATGAAGACCAGCACCTGCTGCTGTGATGCCAAACAGTCGATGATCGCCTGAAGCAAGTGCGGCGAAAACCCGTGTTCAAGCTTGAGACGCCGCGTGTCGACCAACTTCACGTCGGGCAATGCCACCTCACGCGCACGCTGGGGCAACGTTGCCCGAAGGTAGCGCCCTTGCAAGGCATGATTCCACGATTCGAGCGAGGGTGTTGCCGAACCCAGCACTACGGGAATATTCAAATCATGCGCGCGCCACACAGCTAAATCACGGGCAGAGTAGCGCAAGCCATCTTGCTGCTTGTACGAGGCATCGTGCTCTTCGTCCACCACGATAAGCCCCAGTTCCGGCAGCGGAGTCGTGATTGCCATTCGAGTACCGAGCAACACCCGAGCTTCCCCCGTGAAGGCTCGCCACCAGGCATGAAGCCGGTCACCGTCAGAGAGCCCACTATGCAGAACCGCAAGAGGGTCGGCTCCCCCGGTGTCGAACGCTCGAAAACGCTGGCGCAACACCTGTTCGAATTGCGGGGTCAGATTGATTTCAGGCACCATGAAGAGCACCTGACGCCCTTGCGCCAGCGCACGTTGCGCTGCATGTAAATACACTTCGGTTTTGCCGCTGCCGGTCACGCCGTGTAACAGCACCACCCCATGGCCATCGATGGCTTCGATTTGCGCAACCGCGTCGCTCTGTGCCTCGTTCAATATCGGCGCAGTGGCAGGTGCTTGATCGGAGCCTTCCGCCGGCTTTACTTGCGCCTTCAAAAGGCGCTTCTCAAGACGCCGTATCGGACCCCCTGCGGCCCGCTTGCCGGTATACGCTGCGGCTTTGCGCAGCGGCGTGGGCAACGCCGGCAACATGACCTCGCCTAATGGCCGCTGATAATAACGGGATGCAAACGACATCATGGCCATCCAGTCGGCCGGCATTGGGGGAAGGTCGTCGAGCACCATCACCACGGTTTTGAGTTGCGAACGCGGCAGATCTGATTCAGCCGGTAACGCCACCACCATGCCGATAAGCTGGCGCCGGCCAAATGGAACAAGCACGCGTTGGCCGACTTCAACACCTTGTGCAGTGCAATAGTCAAAAAATCCGGGCAACGGTACGTCGAGAGCGACGCGCACGACAATATCGGCGGGCAGCTGAGCGAGCGTTGCCGTATCAGGCGACGAGGGGTAAGGCGTGGACGCCACCATCAACTTAAAGACGATTCTCGGTTCGATTCGGGAAGCCCGTAAATTCGAGGCTTTCGCGCTGACGCGTAGCGCGTCCTGTGGATAACTTTGGGGAAAATTGTATGAAAACTATCGATCGCACGGCTCAGCCTGCATGCTGAACTTGCTACCACAGCACGGTGGAAAACGGAAATCGTTACTAATCAACGAGATACGACGACTTGTTAACAAGCGTCGTATTTATGGCAATCTTGTTGCAGAGCAGCGCCGGCTGTGCACAACCATGTCGGCCGGCTGCTCTGCAAGCAGGGAAATCCCGAATTTTCTACTGCTTACGACTGATGCACACGGCGACTATAAGTGTGAACTTCGTCGACGAGGATTGAAACAGATTCGGGGGGCGTGAATCGCGAAATACCGTGGCCGAGGTTGAATACGTGGCCGCCGGAGCCAACCGGCCCGAAGTCGTCGATGACTTTGCGTACTTCTTCGCGAATCGCAGTTTCGGGGGCGAACAGTACCATAGGGTCGAGGTTGCCCTGTAATGCCACCTTGTCGTTCACCTGAGCCCGGATTTTTCCAAGGTTCGCCGTCCAGTCGAGACCCATGGCGTCGCACCCGAGGGCAGCGATTTCGTCCGCCCAAAGCGCACCGCCCTTGGTGAAGACAATAACGGGCACCTGCCGCCCTTCACGCTCTCTAACGAGGCCTTGCACCACCTTGCGGGTATAGGCGAGCGAGAATTCTTGGAACGCCCCATCGGCCAGCACACCACCCCAGCTGTCGAAGATCATGACGGCTTGAGCACCCGCCTGGATCTGAGCATTCAGATACTGCACCGTGGCGTCGGCATTGATTTGCAAGATGCGGTGCGCCAGATCGGGCCGCGAGTAAAGCATGCTCTTGATATGCCGGTAATCGGACGAGCCCTGCCCTTCGACCATATAGCACGCGATGGTGAACGGGCTGCCGGCAAAGCCAATGAGAGGTACCCTGCCGTCGAGCTCCTGACGAATCAACGTGACGGCGTCGAAGACATATTGGAGTCGGCTCATGTCGGGTACAGCCAACTTGCGTACATCGTCTTCGTGCCGCAACGGGTGAGCGAACCGGGGGCCCTCGCCGGCCACAAAGTCGAGGCCGAGGCCCATTGCGTCGGGCACGGTGAGAATGTCAGAGAACAGAATTGCTGCGTCGAGCTCAAACCGATGCAACGGCTGAAGGGTGACCTCGCAAGCGTACTCTCGATTCTGTGCCAAGTTCATGAACGAGCCGGCACGGGCACGGGTTTCGTTGTACTCGGGCAGGTATCTGCCCGCCTGGCGCATCATCCAGATCGGTGTATAGGGCACGGGCTGACGCATCAGTGCACGCAAAAAGATGTCGTTCTTCAATACGGGGAAATTCACGGCATTCCTTTCAGTGAGTTTGCCTGATTTTACCCTTCCTCGGCAGTGAAGGGGCCGGCCCGGCCTCGGGGGAGAACCAGGCGGTGAGCCGCTCTGCCCGGGCGGTGCTGCCGAGTGATGTCGCGACACTCGCCTTTCTGGCGGCCGGCGTGGTTCATGGGCTGCTCTATTTCGTCGGGAGCTTCTTTTGGGCGGTAAGGGGCCGCATCGATTTCATGCTTACGCATCAGCGCCCAGAACGCCCGTCGATGCTTTTGTGCTGCGCGCGCCGCCATGGCGATATTGCCGGAATGGCGCCCTAACGCCGCCGTGATATACGCACGCTCGAACCGCTCGATCACCTTACCTTTTGCTTCGCGGAATGGCTCACGCGAGTTTGCACAACGCGATGCGGCAGCAATGGCATACGCTTCGAGCTCCGGCGTGTCGCCCACCCCGTATTCGCTCTCGGCGCCATCGGCAGCTTCCGGCTCAGCATAGCGCGCGATGTCTAGCCCCGTGTCAGCGACCCGGCCCGCCGTTGATTCAGCGGCAAACGCGCCGCGGCGTGCATCGAGCAGGCGCTCAATACGTACCCGCGCCTCATGGCTGCAGAACGGTGCACGCAGGAAATCGGCCACGCCCAAACCATGCAAGTCATTCAGGCCTGTGGCAGTGAGGTCGCGCACGAGCGCCATGACCGGCGTGTGCAACAACGGGCGCGCCTGCGCCATGGAAATACGCGCCCACGACAACGTAGCGGGCGACACCGGCAACAGGCATGCGTCATAGCGACGTAGCGCCATCGACGCGTTGCTCAGTACGGCATGGGAACCGTGCTGCTCTACGTCGACGGTGACATCGTAGCCATGCAGATGCAAGCGACCCCCGGCATGCTGGCCCAGTATGGACTCTGTCCAGCTCAAGCTGCAGCGTGTAAGCAAAATGGCACAATCGAGGCGTTCCCTCATGCGGATCTCCGTCATTGCGTTTAACGTAGACGACATGATGTGAAAAGACGCAATAAGTCACAATTAGTATTATTGACGATAAAGGGCCAAACCCCAGAGAACTGCCGGATTCGCACCGGGCTTAACCCACAGCAAGGCGGCGTGGAAGCCATTGCGCTAGTCGTACTCCACCTGAGATCATTCGACCATGACAGCGACCTCGAACGCCACGACGCTTCTGCATGCACTGTTCTTAGTAGCAATCGCTGCAGAAGCCATGACAGCCGCGCTTGCTGCCGGCAAGCGGGAAATGGATTGGTTCGGGGTATGCATGTTGGGCTCGGTCACGGCGTTAGGCGGCGGCTCCGTACGCGACATGTTGTTGGGGCACTACCCGCTCACGTGGGTGGCCCATCCCTCTTACCTTCTGCTTACCAGCAGCGCCGCCCTCTTTACCATCGCCGTTGCACGCTATATGCACAAGCTGCGCAACGTATTTCTGTGGCTCGACGCTGTCGGGCTCGTCGTGTTCACAGTCATTGGCTGCAATATCGCCATCGGGTTGGGTCTTCCCGTCGTTGTGGTCGTCGCATCAGGCATGATTACCGGCTGTGTAGGGGGCGTACTCCGAGACATTCTCTGCAACAGTGTTCCTCTTCTGTTCCGCGCAGAGCTCTACGCCACGGTGTCGATTCTTACCGGCTTGCTGTATATCGGCGGGCTTTACCTCAATTGGCACCACGACCTGGTGATGGCTGGGGCCATGGCTGTGGGGCTGGCCCTGCGCCTTCTTGCGTTGCGCTATGGCTGGAGCATGCCCAAGTTCGTATATGGCGGCAACATCCATTAGAAGCCCACTACACTAAGCGCGGCGCGCCCGGCATGGCCATTGCCTCGTTCATGTGCATCCACGACCTCTAAAGGAGAACGCGCATGGGTGAATTTGCAAAACAAACTGACGCGAAGTACGAAGACGGTGTGATTCGGTTCTTTCTAGGTGAAGGCGAGGAGCGCCGCCAGTTCGAGATTTCCGGCGATGCGCTGCTACAGGCTTTCGAGGCTGAAGACGGCTCAGCTAACGCCCTGCTGGAGGCCTTCGAACGCGGCCGCGATCGCATTACGGAAGTGGCCTCGTCGACATCAAGCACCCCCACTACCGACGGCGTAATCGAATTAGGAAGCGGCGACTTCGACGCCAAGAACGCGCGCGGCGGTATTTCTCCGGGAGAACGCGACAACAGTACGCCCTGACCAAGCAGCTCCGCCAGGGCTCCCGCGCGCGGAGCCCTCGGCGTGACATGGGCGACCTGTGCGCGACACCGACCCATACGGCCATGAGCAGCCTTCGTAAAAGGGGAAGCCGCCCTTGCCGAAGCACCGCTTCCGGGTTCGGCGCAGCGGTTCATATAATCGAGAGAATTGCCGTAAGCGGCCCAATCTACGATGCTCGTCCGCTTGAAGTGAGAGCGCCCCTCGCCGGCACCACCTCTTCAGCCGGCCTAAGAGGTACTCTGATGAACTCTCAAGCTCACCATTTCGCCCATTCGACGGACGACACGCCAAACGGCACGGCTACCCGCTCGTCGTGGAGCCGCCCGAGACGGGTTCATATTCATGATGTGGCCATGCGCGACGGCCTTCAGATCGAGCCGGTCTTCGTGCCTAGCGAACGGAAAATCGCTCTCATCAACGCCCTGGGGCGCACGGGCGTGTCGAAGATCGAGGCCACGTCGTTTACTTCGCCAAAAGCCATACCAGCCCTTCGAGACGCAGAAGAGGTCATGAACGGCATTGATCGCGTGCCAGGCGTCAAATATGCGGTGCTCGTACCGAACCTCAAGGGTGCTGAGCGCGCGATGCTCTGCAAGGCCGATGAGATCAATCTCGTCATGTCGGCGAGTCAAACCCACAATCTGGCCAATCTGCGAATGACTCGCGAGCAATCAGCCCGCAGCTTGCTGCAGATCATCGATGTCGCCGCCGGCCAGGTCGACGTGAACATATCAATCTCTACGGCCTTCGGTTGCCCGATGGAGGGTGTGGTCGCCCCCGAAGAGGTCATTCGCCTCGGCGACCGGTTCGCCGAACGTCGGGTGCGCGGCATCACGCTGTGCGACACCACGGGCATGGCGAACCCTGCTCAAGTGGAAGCCCTCTGTGCCGGGCTCACCGAACGATGGAAAGGGTTGGAAATCACTCTGCATTTCCACAACACCCGGGGCATGGGTCTGGCCAACGTTATTGCGGGTCTGGCGGTAGGCATTGATCGCTACGACAGCTCGCTTGCCGGCCTGGGCGGCTGCCCCTATGCGCCCGGCGCAACTGGCAACATCTGTACTGAAGACTTAGCTCATATGCTCGATAGTATGGGAATGGAAACAGGCGCACGGCTCGACGCACTGATCGCATGCGCGATGCAGATGGCCGAGATGATCGGCCATGATGTGCCGGGCCAGGTCATGAAGGCCGGTGCCTGGGACAAACGCTTTCCCGCTCCACCCGATCTCGAACAGACTCGTGAGCGGGCGCTCATCCGCGAGCTCGAGGCCGGCACGTCGCAATAGCCCGACCCGGCGGCGCATCAGCCGTCGAGCACTGAACTTGCACACGCCGCCCTCGCGGCATGCTGCTTGCGGCTCTGCCGGTTTCCTGACTCGGGAGCTTCGGTATGGCGCAATGGTGGCTTGAAACCACGGTTCTATCGATTCCGCTATGGAATTGGCTGATGACGCTGATTGCGGTGATCGTTCTGCTCACCGTACTACTGTGGTTACGTACGCGCGTTCGTGGCCGGCTTGCTCGCGAGTCGGAGCACCGGGAATACACCGTCTTGCACGTCGTACTACGCGCCGTCGCGAGCACCAACCGCTTCGCATTATTCGCCTTATCGCTCCTCATCGGGGTGAAACTTCTCGAACTGCCCCTGAACTGGAGTATTGCCATCGGGCAACTCTGGTTCGTGGCCGTAGTGATTCAGGTGGCATCGTGGCTGAACACGGCCATTGGTTTCTCGCTGGAGCGCTACCGCGAACGCAATCCGGGCACCAACCAGGTTACGCTGACACTCATCGGCTATACGTTGCGCACCATGCTCTGGGCGATTGCCGGCTTGGCAATACTCGACAACCTGGGCGTGAATATCACCGCATTCGTAGCGAGCCTTGGTATAGGCGGAATAGCAGTCGCATTGGCAGCACAAGTCGTTTTGAGCGACCTCTTTGCATCAGCCGCCATCGGGCTCGACAAGCCCTTTGAGCCGGGCGATTTCATTGTGGTGGGAAACATCGCCGGCAGCATCGAACACGTCGGCCTAAAGACCACGCGAATTCGCAGCCTCGGCGGCGAGCAAATTGTATGTTCGAACACGGAACTGCTTCAGCAAACCATACAAAACTACAAGCGCATGGATTTGCGGCGTATCGCTTTCAAGTTCGTGGTGGCATATGGCGCACGAGCGGAACAGGTGCAGGCCATCGACAGAGCGGTACGCGAGTATATCGATTCACTGGAACTGGCCCGGTTCGATCGAGCCCATCTGCTGCAGTTCGTCGAGCGTGGGCTGGAATTCGAAGTTGTCTATTACGTGCTGAGCGCCGACTACAACGTGTACATGGATATTCAGCAGGACATCAATCTGGCGATCATGCGGGCGGTTCATGCGCAAGGCTTGGAGTTCGGCCGCGGTGAGCTTCGGGTACACGCACCGCCGCAGTCGCCGCCAGGCTTCACGCCTGAAGCCTCAGCATAAGGCGCCAAATAACAAAACCCCAGTGGAGTGATCCACTGGGGTTTTGAGCAATAAG
>CAZPYF010000032.1:9884-14939 GCA_964590015.1 uncultured Burkholderiaceae bacterium | reverse complement strand
TATTGTTGCGTAATTCTTATGGAACGGCACGAGCAATGAATATGAAGACATCAGACACGCCGCGCAATTACGTGCTGGCGCATGGCTCCTGGCATGGCGGCTGGTGCTGGCGGCCGGTAGCAGACCGACTTCAGGCGCAAGGGCACCGCGTATTCACGCCCAGCTATACCGGCATGGGCGACCGCGCTCATCTTATTTCTTCGTCGATCACCCTCGACACGTTTATCGAAGATCTCGTACAGGTGATCATCGCCGAAGAGCTCGACGACGTTATTCTGGTGGGACACAGCTTTGGTGGGGTGCCGATTACCGGCGTCGCCGATCGTATACCCGAGCGCCTGGCGCATCTGGTGTACTTCGATTCGGTGGTGCTGGAAAGCGGAAGTGATAGTTTTTCCAACTATCCGAAAGAGGAAGCGGAAGCGCGCATCGCAGCAGCCGAGCGCGCGTCGGAAGCTGGAGGCGTTCCGGTTCCCGACCCGTTGCCGCGTGTATGGGGTCTGGAGCAAGGCACACCGGAATATGAATGGGCTGCGCGCCGCATGACGCCGCACCCGCTGGGGGCCTATACCACGCCGCTAGTGCTAAAAAACCCCATCGGAAATGGTGTGCCGTGCACCTACATTCATTGCACGCAGCCTTCGCATCCGATTATGCAGTCGTCGCGCGAATTGGTGCAGTCGTTACCTGGCTGGAACTGGGTAGAGCTTCCTGCGCCGCACGAAGCCCATATTACCCATCCCGACCTGTTGGCTGAACTGCTCTTGAATGTGTAGGGCGAAGCTTCAATAAGCCCCAGACACGGCCACGCGTTCATTGATGAGACGGGCCGTGGCGAGCAATTTCGGTAATACGATTTGCTGCACCTGTTCGGCGTCCATGCGGTTGCGGTGCATACCAACGTTGATGGCGGCCATTACCCGCCCGTTCCGCCCTTTTATGGGCGCAGCCAGCGAGATCAGCCCCTCTTCCAACTCTTCATCGATGAGTGCCCAGCCCTGGCGGCGCACTCGTACGATCTCTTCGCGTAGCGCATCGGGGTCGGTCAACGTGCGTGGCGTGCGGGCCACCAGTTCGGTGCCGACAAGCTGGTGCTCGAGTTCGCTGTCGTCAAGCCCGGCAAGTAACACACGGCCCATCGAAGAACAGTACGCAGGCAGCCGACTGCCAATGCCCAGGTTGATCGACATGATCTTTTGCGTGGGAACACGCAAGACATAGACGATCTCTTTCCCGTTCAATACCGCTGCGGAACTGGATTCCTGCACATCGCGCACCAAGTCTTCGATGAACGGTTCTGCAAGGCTCCAAAAGGGCAGGGAACTCAGATAGGCGAAGCCCAGGTCGAGCACTTTGGCGGTCAGGCGGAACTGCCGTCCGTCGATCTCGACGTAGCCCAGCGCGTGCAGCGTGTGAAGAATGCGCCGAGCACCCGCGCGTGTGAGGCCCGTGCGCTGAGCAACTTCCGTCATGGTTTGTGACGGGGCGTGCGCGCTGAAACTTCGAATCACGGCTAGGCCGCGCGCGAACGACTGAACATAGCCGTCGCCCGGAACACGGTTCTCGGTAGTGCCGGCGCGAGTCATGGCGACTCCTGCAGATGCGCCACCAATCGACGCAGAGCCGTGTCTTTATCGCGCAGTGCCTCGCGTCTTTCGGGCGTATCCCAGGTATAGAAGCCCTGGCCGCTTTTGACGCCGAAATGGCCGTGCTGCACCTTCTCGGTCAGTACTGATGGGGGCGTCTGGCGGTTTTCGAGGTCGGGGTACAGATAGCTGGCAATGGCATGGTGAATGTCGAGCCCATTGATATCGCGCTGCTCTAGTGGGCCGGTGAGCGCCAGGCGAATGCCCAGACTCCACTTCGCCACGGTGTCGATGTCTTCGGCTGTGGCGACGCCCTGATCCAGCAGCGACATGGCCTCACGCGCCAGCGCGTGCTGCAGGCGATTCGCAATGAAACCCGGAATATCTTTACGCACATGAATGGGCAGCTTGCCTACCGCACGTAGTACCCCCATGACGCGTTCGATGGTGTCCGTGCCCGTATGCTCACCGCCCACCACTTCCACCAGAGGGATCACATCGGCGGGTGTAAAGAAATGCGTGCCGACGAAGCGGGCGGGGTGCTGCAACGTGGCGGCCAGCTGATTGATCGAGATACCCGAGGTATTGG
This sequence comes from uncultured Burkholderiaceae bacterium, assembly GCA_964590015.1. Lineage (GTDB taxonomy): Bacteria > Pseudomonadota > Gammaproteobacteria > Burkholderiales > Burkholderiaceae_B > Yanghanlia. The sequence goes on along the minus strand of CAZPYF010000032.1, from coordinate 12,764 downwards.
TGGCCAATACCGTTTGCGGCGGGCAAACAGCTTCCAGTTCTTTGAAGAGCTGTTGCTTGAGTGCAAGGTTTTCAGGTGCTGCCTCGATCACGAGCGACGCCCCGGCGGCCGCGTCAAGGCGTGCGCTCCAGGAAAGCCGGCTTTCTAGTGGGCCGGCTGCCGGGTCGTTGCCCAACAGCTTTTCACGCGACGCCTGACAGGCGGTTTCCGATGGGTCAATCAGTACCACCTGCCAGCCGTTCGTTGCGAACAGGCTGGCGATGGCATTGCCCATATTGCCCGCGCCGATGACGGCGAGGGTTTCCGAGATCGCCGGCGCCACGCCTTATACCCGCTCGAGCAAGAGGGCGATGCCCTGGCCCACGCCGATACACATGGTGCACAGCGCGTAACGGCCGCCCGTACGGTGCAGCTGATTCACGGCGGTGGTGGCAAGCCGGGCGCCGCTGGCACCCAGAGGGTGGCCCAGCGCAATGGCGCCGCCATTGGGGTTGACGCGTGGATCGTCGTCTTGCAGGCCCAACTGACGTAAGACCGCAATGCCTTGCGCGGCGAACGCTTCATTTAGCTCGATGACGTCGATCTGATCAAGCGAAATGCCGGTCTGAGTCAACAGTTTCTGGGTGGCGGGCGCAGGGCCAATACCCATGATGCGCGGTGCTACGCCCGCAGTGGCCATGCCCACTACGCGAGCGCGGGGAGTCAGGCCGTGGCGGCTGGCGCTGGCCTCGTCGGCCAGCAAGAGCGCGCATGCTCCGTCGTTCACGCCACTGGCGTTGCCGGCCGTGACCGTGCCGTCGGGCCGCACGATAGGCTTGAGGCGAGCCAGCGCTTCAAGAGAGGTCTCGCGCGGGTGTTCGTCGTCTTTCACAACGATGGGGTCGCCCTTGCGTTGTGGAATAGTGACCGGGGTAATTTCTTCGGCAAGAATGCCTGCTTTCTGGGCGGCGGCTGCCTTCGTCTGGCTCGATAGCGCCATGCGATCCTGGGCTTCGCGGTCGATGCCGTAGTCGTCAGCGACGTTCTCGGCCGTTTCCGGCATCGAGTCGATGCCGAACAACGCCTTCATGCGAGGGTTCACAAAGCGCCAGCCGATCGTCGTGTCATAGACGGCGTTGGCGCGCGAGAACGCGCTTTCCGCCTTGGGCATGACAAACGGTGCGCGGCTCATGCTTTCGGTGCCGCCGGCGAACATCAGGCCGGCTTCACCGGTGCGAATGGCCCGTGCTGCCGAACCAATGGCATCGAGGCCGGAGCCGCATAGTCGGTTAATGGTGGAGCCGGGTACTTCCAGGGGCAAGCCGGCCAGCAGCGCAGACATACGTGCCACGTTGCGGTTGTCTTCGCCCGCCTGGTTGGCGCACCCGAACAGGACATCGTCGACCGCTTGCCAGTCAGCGCCGGGGTTGCGCTCGATGAGCGCGCGAAGCACGATGGCGCCCAGGTCGTCAGGGCGAACGCTCGACAATGAACCGCCGTAGCGGCCGAAAGGAGTGCGAATGGCGTCGCAAATGAATGCCTGCTGTGTCATGGTCGGGTTTCCTCCTGGAAGTATTATCTTTTAGTTAACGCGTGCGCCCGAGGCCTTCACCACGGCACTCCACTTCTCGTTTTCAGCTTCAATGAATTCTGCAAACGATTCGGGGGTCTCACTATAGACCTCAGCGCCTTGTGCTGTGAACTTTTCGATGACGCCGGGGTCGTTCAGCGCTTCAACGATCGACTCGTTCAAGAATTTCACGACGTCGTCGGGTGTGCCGGCGGGTGCAAACATGCCGAACCACGATGTGGCCTCGTACCCTTCGACACCGGCTTCTGCGATGGTCGGGATCTCAGGCAACTCAGACGAACGCTTGGCCGGCGTGACCGCGATGGGTACCAATGTACCGCTGCGTACGTGCTGAATGGCAGACGGCATGTTGTCGAACATGATGTCGACTTGGCCGCCCAGCAAATCGGTAACGGCTGGGGCGCTGCCGCGATAGGGCACGTGCAGCATGTCTACTTCGGCCAGCTGCTTGAACAGTTCGCCCGACAAGTGAATGGAACTGCCGTTACCTGACGATGCGAAGGTGACTTCGCCCGGATTGGCTTTTGCGTAATCGATGAGTTCTTGCACCGTGCGATACGGGCGTTCCGGATTCACGACGAGCAGATTGGGCACCATGGCGACACGGGTCAGCGGTTGGAAATCTTTAACCGGATCGACGCGGAGGTTGCCGTAGAGGTGTGCGTTGATGGCGTGGGTACCCACAGTTCCCATGAACAAGGTGTAGCCGTCGGCCTTGGCCCGTGCTGCGGCCTGCATGCCGATATTGCCGCCTGCGCCGTCACGGTTTTCTACCACGACGCTTTCGCCGAACTTGTTGCCGAGGTACTGACCGACGATACGCGCCAGAATATCGGTGGTGCCGCCGGGCGAGAAGGGCACAACGATGGTAACGGGTTTGGTGGGGAACGACTTGGCAGTGGCAACGGACGGTGTCAGCGCACTAAGCCCGGCAAAGCCGATGGCGCCGGCCAGGGCGATGGTGCGCAGCACGTTGCGACGTGCGGTGTTGGTTGAACGCATAAGATCTCCGATTTAGAGAGTGATGGTTGAATTGGGGGTGGCGTCGTCAGATGGCGGCGGTGCCTAAAGTGGTGCCGCCGCAGACGTACAGAACCTGGCCCGTGATGAAGCTGTTTTCTGGGGAAAGGAAGAACAAGGTGGCGCGGGCGACGTCTTCGGGCGTGCCCAGCCGCTTTACGATGATGCTGTCAATAATCTTCTGTGTGCGCGGGGCGCCTTCCGGGTTGCTCTTACGGAAGAGGTCGGTGGCGATGGGGCCTGGCGCAACGGCATTCACCGTGATGCCGTGGCTGCCCAGCTCCATGGCC
>CAZPYF010000032.1:0-9874 GCA_964590015.1 uncultured Burkholderiaceae bacterium | reverse complement strand
ACGTTCGGGTCATGCCCACCAGGCCTGCCTTGGTAGCGGAATACACCACGCGTTCGGGTTTGCCCAATGCCGCGCGAGAGCTCATGTTCACAATGCGCCCATTGCCGCAGGCCTTGAGTGCCGGCAGCGCCGCCTGGGTCAAGATCAGGCTGGCCTGAAAGTGCAGCGCTACCACGTAATCGAGATCTTCCAGGGTCGCGGTTTCAATCGTGCCCGGGCGCGTGGCGCCTGCATTGTTGACCAGCGCCGTGATCGCGTATTCGGAAACGATTTCCTCGGCGCGTTCGCGGGTTTGCTGCGCATCGGTAAGGTCGGCTTGCAGCGATACCAGATTAGGGTGGCTCCAGTCGGGCGCGGCATAGTCGAGGTTAATCACCGTGCGGCCGGTCTCAAGCAACTGTGTGCTGATGGCACGGCCGATTCCCGAGCTGGCGCCGGTGACGAGGGTGGCTTCCTTCAATGTCATGGATGACTCTTTATATATAGAGGGTTCGGCAGGCCGGCCAATTACGCGGCATCGGCCACAGGCAAACCGATGATGCGCTCCAGCTCGGCTTTCTCGAGCCCGTCAACCAGATCAATCAGTTGCAAGCCTGTAGGCGTGCAGGCCAACGTGGCCAAGTCGCTATAGATGCGCGAGACACATGCGATGCCGGTCAGAGGGTAGGTGCATTGTTCAACTACCTTGCTCGTGCCGTCGCGCGTTAGAAGTGTGGTCATGACCCAGGTCTGCTTCGCCCCGATGGCCAGATCCATGGCGCCGCCTACTGCGGGTATGGCGTCGGGCTCACCGGTGCTCCAGTTAGCCAGGTCGCCGGTAGCCGAAACCTGGAAGGCGCCCAGAACGCAGATGTCGAGATGGCCGCCGCGCATCATGCCGAAGCTGTCGGCATGGTGGAAAAACGCGCCGCCGGGCAGCAGCGTAACTGGCTGCTTGCCGGCGTTGATCAGGTCATAGTCTTCGCTGCCTGCTTCGGGCGCGGGGCCCATGCCCAGAATGCCGTTTTCGCTTTGGAGCACTACCTCGCGGTCTTCGGGAAGATAGTTCGCAACGGCGGTGGGCATGCCGATGCCCAGATTAACGTAGGCGCCGTTATGAATGTCTTGCGCCACTCGCTGCGCGAGCTCTTGTTTGCTTCGGGCTTTGTAATTCGCCATAAGGTGTCCTTTCCTGCTGATGTGGCCTCAACCGCCGTGTGCGGGAAGCCGTGCTGAACGGGTGGTGTTGCGGCTACTGGCTTATTTCTTTTCCTGAACGAATCCGCCGGCCGCAGTGGCCTGACGTTCGACCTTGACCACGCGATCAACAAAAATTCCTGGGGTCACGACCGCTTCCGGGTCGAGTTCACCGAGTTCAACGACGTCGTGTACCGAAGCCACCGTGAGCTTGGCAGCGGTGGCCATCACCGGGCCGAAGTTCCGAGCCGCCTTGCGATAAACCAGGTTGCCCCAGCGGTCGCCGCGTTCTGCCTTCACTAAGGCAACATCGCCATGAATGGGTTCTTCCAGCACATACCAGCGGCCATTGATCTGGCGAGTTTCGCGGTTGCCGGCCAGCTCGGTGCCATAGCCCGTAGGGCAAAAGAACGCGCCGATACCTGCGCCCGCAGCACGCAGACGTTCTGCCAGCGTGCCTTGCGGCACGAGTTCGAGTTCGATCTTGCCGGCGCGATACAGCTCGTCGAAGACATGGGAATCAGCCTGGCGGGGAAAGCTGCAGATGATCTTGCGAACTTTGCCGGATTTCAGCAGAGCGGCTAGCCCCGTATCACCGTTACCCGCGTTGTTGTTCACCACTGTGAGATCCCTGACGGGCAGCTCGCACAAGCCGTCGATCAGTTCGACCGGTATGCCGGCAGTGCCAAAACCACCTACGAGGACCGTGGCACCGTCTTGGATGCCTTCCAGGGCTTGGGCTACGGAAGCGGAAATTTTGTTTATCAAGCGGTTCTCCGAATGGCTGGACAGTGCACGCGCGTCAGCGGTTCTTGTTTCGGGGCAATGCACGTACCGGGTGAGAGAGGGTTATCCACATTCTAGTAAAAATTCGCATGTAGAACAATAGTTTGAAATAAGAACATTTTTGAACTGCGGTAAGCGCCGACCAGCGACGCGGTGGTCGTCCACTCGCGTACTGGCATTTGGTTTGGGGTTATGGGTGGTGCGGGAGCCGGCCTATGGCATAGTTTTCGGCTGCGTCACTCAACATTACGGAGACCGATATGACCGATACATGGCTTGCATCATTGCAAACCTCAACCGCTCAGGAAGGCTATGAACTCGCGATCAAGCTGTCGCGCATGGCCGTGAAATACACGCAGCCGTCTGCAGAGGCACGCGACAAACTTCGGCCCGTCTATGAAGACGATGCCGACGCGTTGATTGCGGTGTCTCAAGTCGTGGCTATCAATTTCCAGACCGTTGCCGCAGCGAACGGCTATTGGAAATAAGCCAACGCCTTAGTTCTGAGCGCTATGCCGTCAGATGTGCTGAGCCCACGGGCGTCAGTTGAGCTGGGCAGCTTCGATCAAGTAAGGGCTGGCGTCCTCTACGTCGAGCTGCTCCGCTAGAAGGTGTTCTTGCGCATAGCGGCGCCATACCCCGTGCGTAATGAACAGCTGGTAAAGATCTTGGTCGATATGCCCGTTCACTGCCATATCCTTGAGTATCGGCAACGCCTGAGATAGCTTCATGGGCGCCTTGTAGGGGCGATCACGGGCGGTGAGTGCTTCAAAGATATCGGCGATGGCTAGCATGCGAGCCGGCCACGACATCTGGTCGCCGGTTAGGCCACGCGGGTAGCCGGTGCCACCCACTTTCTCGTGGTGGCCGCCGGCTTCCCAGGTGTGGAAGCGCACGCGAACGTGCTTGATGCACTGCTGCAGGCAAGCCTGGGCGTTTCACCCATTTCGAGAAGTAGTTTTCAGCTTTCAACATTAGAGGTTTCCACCTCGTCTCCCTCGTGGTTTTTTGGTAAGGTTCTTCAACCTTGCAAACACTATGGTGGTGGCAGTGAACGTATCCCTGACCCGACGCAGTTTGCTTAAAACCATCGGCCTTACGGCCGGTGCGAGCGCGATGTACCAGGCCATGGCCGTACTTGGGCATGCTCAGGCATCGACCTTTACAGGCCCTCCTGTGTTAACGCCGGCCAAACCCGGCACGCGGGTGCTCATACTGGGCGCCGGGTTAGCCGGCCTGCTGTCCGCATATGAACTGCGCAAGGCCGGCTACGAGGTCGAAATCCTCGAATACCAGGGAAGGGCAGGTGGCCGAAACTGGACATTGCGCGGTGGCGACACGTACACCGAATTGGGTGGCGCGACCCAGCACGTCAAGTTCGCCGAGGGGAACTATTTCAACCCGGGCCCCTGGCGCATTCCACATCATCACCGTACGGTTTTGCACTACTGCAAAGCGCTCGGCGTGCCGTTGGAAGTGGCGGCTCAATTCAATCACAACGGTTTTTTCCATAGCACCGACGCGTTCGGCGGCAAACCGCAGCGGCTGCGCGAAGTGTGGTCCGACCTTCAGGGCAACCTGGCTGAGTTGCTGGCAAAAGCCGCCAACGAATCGCAGCTCGATCTGCCTGTTGGGCTCGACGAGCGCGATCAGTTACTGCAGGCGCTCAAAGGCTGGGGGCTACTCGACGACGAGTATCGCTACCGTTCTACACTGGGAACCGCAGTGCGTCGCGGCTATGCCGTGCCGCAGCGCGGCGGCGTGGTTGGCCCGCCTGAGCCGGGGCCGCTTCTCGACCTGAAAGATCTATTGCATCCGTCGGTGTGGGAGGGCCTGAACTCGCTGCTGGTCTATAACGCTCAGAACACCATGTTCCAGCCCGTCGGCGGTATGGATCAGATCAGCCAGGGTTTCATCCGCGCTTTGCCGGGGCTCAGCATCCGCTACAACGCGCGGGTGAAGCGCATCGACCAAACCGATGGGCAGGTCACTGTCACCTACGAAGACAGTCGTAGCGGTGGCAATTCCACGCAAGTGAAGGCTGACTGGTGTATCTGTACCCTGCCTCTTAACATTTTGGGGCAGATTCAATTTCAAGCATCGCAGGCTATGCTCTCTGCCGTGCGTGCCGTTCCCTATACGGGCTACACCAAGGTGGGCCTGGAATTCCGACGGCGGTTCTGGGAAGAAGATGAAGCCATTTACGGCGGTATGTCATACACCGACCAGGAAATCGAACTGCTGGCGTATCCGAATCAAGGGATGATGTCTGATGGCCCGGCGGTGATGCTGGGCGCGTATGCCACCACACAGAAGAACACGCTGAATCTCACCCGCATGACTCCCGAAGAACGCATTGAAGCGGCGCTGAGTCAGGGGGAGAAAATCCATCCGCAGTATCGGAAGGAGTTCCTCAATGGCGTCTCGGTGAGCTGGTATCGCGTACCGTGGATGCTCGGCTGCCGTGCACGTTGGAGCCATGAAGCCCGCGCCGCGCATTATGATTCCTTAGCTGCCATCGACGGGCGTGTTGTTCTGGCCGGCGACCATCTTTCGTATATGCCGGGCTGGATGGAAGGGTCGCTGCAGTCGGCGCTCGATACTGTCGAGCGCCTACATCAACGTGTGCAGGCGGGCTGAACCATGAAGCGAAATACTGTTTCCTCCGCTCAAATCTACAACGCATTTCTGCGCGCCATACCCGCGTTGGCTCTGGCCCTTCTTGCAATCCCGGGCATAGGCCATGCGCAGCAGAGCGAGACGGGCCAGCGCGCTGAAGAGGCAGCCTCTATTGATCAAGAGCGGCGTCAACCCGAGCCCGATACCGCTTCGGTAGCGCCGCCCAACGGCGAAGAAATTTTCCGTAGTAATTGCATGGCTTGCCACATGGCAGACGGGCGCGGCGCAGAAGGCGCAGGGCGATTCCCCGCCCTGGCCGAAAACTCGGCACTTACGGCCGCGGGGTATCCCATCTTTGTGGTGCTGAACGGCTTGGGCGGCATGCCGTGGTTTAACGGCATGCTTTCCGATGAAGAGATCGCGGCGGTAGTGACCTATATTCGCACTCACTTTGGCAATAACTATACGGAGCCGGTTAAGCCTGAAGACGTCGCGTTAATGCGCGGCCCCGTGCCGCAGGAGTAGCGAACGCTATGCTTGAAACACGGTACATGACATGACCTCTGACCCGGCTCTTGCCGAATGGATCATCGATCAGACAACCGATGCGCTCATCTACGCCGATAGAGAGGGCAAGATCGCGCGTTGGAATCAGGCGGCATGCCGGGTCTTCGGCTACAGTCAGGAAGAAGCCATTTCGCGCAGCCTCGACATTATTATTCCAGAGCCCATGCGTGCGGCCCACTGGGCCGGCTTCAACGCTGCGCTCAGCAGTGGCAAAACGAAGCTCGATGGCCGCCCGACGCTCACCCGCGCCGCTCATAAAGAAGGGCGTAAGATCTATGTCGAAATGACCTTCGCGGTTGTAAAGAACGACGAGGGCGAGGCGATTGGTTCTGTAGCGATGGCTCGTGATGTCACGGAACGCATCGAAAGGGAGCGGGAGGCCCGCAGGGCGCAAGCCGGTTAGATCGGCAGTCTTGTTGCGGTACATTCATTGGTGCGAATCGCCACCACTTTGATCTAGCGCAATACAAGGTGCGCTTTAGGTTTCAAATTGTTGAGCAGTCTATCGTTTGTGGGTATTATTGCGCCGATTTGTCTCTTGGCTATATTCGCGAGGGAGGGCTAAATGAACCATTACACGCGATCGGGAGTCGATACTTTCGTCGACGGGCCCTTTCAAGGGCAACAGAAAATACACCCCTATAGCACCATCTTGGCGCGCCTGCGCGAAATGGGTATCACCCCACACGTGCGGCAAATAAGCGAAAGCGATCGCGAATATGTTGTTCGTATGGATCGGGAATACAGTGGCCTTTTTGCCGATATACTGGCTGAAGGTTCGCTTGCCGATCACGAGCACGACCGGGTCTGATACGCTGCCTTCAGCATTCGCTGTTAGAGCCCGCCCGCAACCCCCATCACACTGCCCGCCACCATCGATTGGATAGCGGCGGGCGTATGTCGTTGGGCAGTGGCGCGAGGCTTAGCGGCGCACCCCTGTGCTGGTTCTATCGCCGAGTCTGAGCTCACCCTTCATCACGGCCCCGCGCGGCACTTGGCTGTTACGCAAGGCCGATCTCAAACGGTGGATTGGGCAGCAAACCACGGGCGATGGCGAGTACGGAGGTAACCGGGTGAACATGTTGCAAAAGCTGGCGTACAACCGGGCGAGGCGAGCCCGGTTCTGGTGCGCCCGTGAACCGGTCAGCATGCCGGTCACAGAAATCACGCACGGTGTGGGTCAGTATGACTACACACCAGAGGGCGACAATTACGGTCGCTTCATTAGTATTGGCCAGTACCAGTGCGACAGCTTGGTGAATCGATCATGAGCGTCCATAAGTGGCAATTCCCTTCCCGTTTCCGCCGTCATGCATTCGGCTGGCGGTCCGACACGCCGGTGCAGCGGATCAAAGAAGCCCTTAAGGAGATCAAGCAGGTCGCGCGCAAGGAGCCCGTGCTTGCAGCTGAAGGAGCGATCATCCTGTTGGAAAAGCTCTCCCCAGCGCTAGAACAAGTGGACAGTTCATCGGGCGCACTGGGTTCGGCCGTCAACAAGGCCATCGATAGCCTGGTGCCCATCATCGTCAGGGCTGACGTCGAACCGAAGCTACGACAACGTTGGCTTGAACGCTTGTGGCAAGCGCTGCAGGACGACGAAATGCCCTACATCGAACTACTCGGCGACTACTGGGGCGAGTTGTGCGTGACGCCGGAACTGGCGTCGCATTGGGCCGATGAGTTTCTACCGGCCGTCGAGGGCGTGTGGAGCCGACGTACGTCGGGGCACGGGTTCTTTAAGGGCACCAGCGCTTGCCTGGCATCGATGTACGCGGCGGGTCGTCACGAGGAACTGTTGGCCTTGATCGACAAGGCGCCCTTCAAGTGGTGGCACAACCGGCGATGGGGCGTGAAGGCATTGGCAGCGATGGGTAGGAAGGCAGAGGCGATCCGATACGCCGAGGAGTCGCGCGGTCTCAATGATCCTGGCCGGCAGATCGCCCAGGCCTGCGAAGACATCCTGTTGTCCTCCGGTCTGCTCGACGAGGCCTACCGCCGCTATGCCTTCGAGGCAAATCAGGGCACAACAAACCTGTCGACGTTTCGTGCGATCGCCAAGAAGTATCCCGACAAGCAACCGGACGAAATTCTGCGTGACCTGGTGTCCAGTACACCCGGCGCCGAGGGCAAATGGTTCGCTGCTGCAAAAGATGCGGGATTGTTCACCTTGGCTATTGAGCTGGCGACACGCAGCCCGACCGACCCGCGCACGCTGACCCGTGCCGCCCGCGACTACGCCGAGAAGCACCCCGAATTCGCGCTCGCCGCGGGTCTGAGCGCGTTGCGTTGGATCTCTCTTGGACACGGCTACGAGATCACCGGCGCTGACGTACTTGATGCTTCTTCGGAAGTCACGAAAGCGGCGGTGAACGCAGGAATTCCAGTTCAGCAGGTCAACGAGCAAATCCGGGAAATGATCGCCAGTACCCAGCCTGACAATTCATGGATGAAGACCTTGCTCGCCCGTCATCTATCGGACTAAAAGGACACGATTTTCGCAGCATCCCACATCGGTTCGCACGACCCCTCGCGATGTTGGGCACCGTATGGGCTTCAGCTCATGACGACGCTTCCCGTTGCTTTTGCCGTCCCTGAACTTCAGCGACCAGGTCCGCCAGGCTGGAGAGAACCGAACTGTAGGCGCGCTTTATGGAAGCGATCTGTTCCTTGTCGTCGTCGGGCAGCTGGCTTTCTTTCAGGGATGCAGTCACGCGCGTTTCAAAGTCCTTATAAACACCCCAGACATCGTCAAAGTCTTCGCATGACTTCCCATCCTCCACCGCATCGGCGATTCTGTCGAGGCAGGCCTTCACCGTGTCGGCCAGTTTCAAAAGTCCATCCTTGTGGTCGCGGCAGAGCGTTTCGGAAATCGGCTTGTCGCTGAACCTGTCCACCAAGGTCAGTGTGTAGGCAAAGCGTTCGATCTCGGGGCCCAAGCTGGGGGAGAACGGACGTAATCCCATGGCAGGGGTCCGCTCTTCCACGCGCGCCTCACGGGCCATGGCACGCGCGCGCTCAATTGAGCGCTGTATGGTATCGAGCGTCTTTCCGTTCTTACCTTGCTGATCGTGAACAAGGCAGGCGGTGCACTCGAGCATGTGGGCGCCGCTGTTGCGGAGTACGGTCGCCAGGTGGGCCTGTTCGGTGAGCCTTGCCCGAACAGGCATGACAGCGAAAGCTGCAATCATGCCGCAAGTAGAACCGATGGCGATGGCCACCACTTTCCTGAACGCGCCTTCAATGACATGGAAGTCGGGCGCCACCGTGATGATTGTGACGGTCACAAGCCCGTACGCCAGGTTCGGCCATTTGGCCGTCAAAAAGCTCATGAGCCCAACGCCGACCAGCAAGCCCGAAAGTTTTCCCCAGCCGCCACTACCCAGCAGAACTACCAAAGCGACGGCGATGCTTGCACCAAGCACCGCACCCGCTATACGCCCCAGCGCGGCACCTATAGTTCCGCCTATGCTGGCCTGTACGACGAACAATGCCGAGAAGACACCCCATGAGACATTCTCGGTTTCCATGAAGGCGGTGGCGAAATAAGCAAGCAGAACGGCGGCGGCCGCTTGGCTTGGAATTCTTACATCGTCTGGTTGAAGGCGGCGGTATATCCGGTGGAGCAACTTGCCGGAGCTTGGCATAAAGGGTGGCGTTTCCGAACTTGGCTTCTACAAGTGCTGCGGTTTCTTACACCAGCAGCCCCGTCATGGTGTGTAAGCCAGCATGATGCATGCCCGCGCCTCAGGACTTCCCGGCGGTGAACCCCCCATCGACCATTAGCGTTGTGCCGGTGATGAAGCTTGCCTCGTCACTGGCGAGGAAAAGGAAGGCATTGGCCACTTCTTCCGACCTTCCAAGACGCCCTAGCGGATGCAAGGCAATCAGGTTTCGCAGCATTTCTTCACCCAGCCCCGCAATCAATGGCGTCTCGACGTAGCCCGGCCCGATAGCGTTCACACGCACGCCATGCGTAGCAGCTTCCAGTGCCAACGCGCGCGTCATATTGACGACCCCGCCCTTAGCGGCGGAATAGGCGGCGGTTTGAGATTGCCCGAAGACGCCGAGAATGGAAGCGCAGTTCACAATGCTTCCGCTTCCCTGTGAGTGCATTATGCGCATAGCGGCCCGTGCGACCCGGAACACCCCGTTCAGGTTGATGTCGATGATGCGCAGAAACTCATCGTCGCTCACCTTGTCCGACGGCGTGACGCCGCCGATTCCAGCGTTGCTGAAAACAGCGTCGACACTGCCCAGTTCAATGGCTGTTTCGGCGAACAGCTGATCGACCTGGGCCGTATCCCTGACATCGCAGGCTTTAAAGACGCAGCGTCCTTCGTGCCTACTGTCCAGGTCGGCAGCGCGCGAGGCGCCGTCGCTGTTCGGTAAGTCTGCAATCACAACGCTGGCGCCTTCTTCCATGCATCGTTGCACACTTGCCAGGCCGATGCCGCTGGCGCCGCCGGTGACAATTACATTTTTGTTCAGCATGCGCATGAGTAAACTCCCACGGTGGTGGCTAAAAGCTCAGTGTAGCGTCGAGGTCGCAGGCTGGTCATCGTCTTGCTTTTCGATCGCGCCTCCGTTTATGAGGTTCTTTAGAAAAGCACTGACCTTGAGGACGCCCACCTCTATCAAATGGCCGTTTTGCATCGGGGGAATCCTTTGTCGGGGCCAGCCTGCCGTTGCAATAGTCCCAAAATGGGACTAAACTCCGACCAATGCG
>CAZPYF010000031.1:0-15059 GCA_964590015.1 uncultured Burkholderiaceae bacterium | reverse complement strand
ACGGCAGCTCGTCGAGCTTGTCGTCGGGTACGGGAATATTGAAGCGGTCGCGGAATTCGCGCACCGCCGCCATATCGAGTTTCTTTTGCTGGTGAGTGGGATTCTTGGCCTGGCCCACGTGGCCCATGCCGTAGCCCTTGATGGTCTTGGCCAAAATCACGGTAGGCTGGCCGGCGTGATTGGCTGCGGCGTTGAACGCGGCATAGACCTTGTACGGGTCGTGGCCGCCTCGATTCAGACGCCAGACGTCGTCGTCGCTCATGCGGCTGACCATTTCCAGCAGCTTGGGATGCTTGCCGAAGAAGTGTTCGCGAACATAGGCACCGTCATGCGCCTTGTACGCTTGGTACTCGCCGTCGACCGACTCTTCCATGATGCGGCGCAGAATGCCTTCCTTGTCGCGCTGCAGAAGCGGATCCCAGTAGCCGCCCCAAATAAGCTTGATGACGTTCCAGCCGCTACCGCGGAAGTCGCCTTCGAGTTCCTGAATGATCTTGCCGTTACCGCGCACCGGCCCGTCGAGGCGCTGCAGATTGCAGTTGATGACGAAAATGAGGTTGTCGAGCTTCTCGCGCGCAGCCAGGCTGATGGCGCCGAGCGATTCGGGCTCGTCCATTTCACCGTCGCCGCAAAACACCCAGACCTTGCGCTTGCTGGTATCGGCAATGCCACGGGCATGCAGATACTTTAGGAAGCGCGCCTGATAGATGGCCATGAGCGGCCCGAGACCCATCGACACGGTGGGAAACTGCCAGAACTCGGGCATCAGCTTCGGGTGCGGGTAAGAGGACAGACCCTTGCCGTCAACTTCCTGACGGAAGTTGTCGAGCTGTTCTTCGGTAATGCGGCCTTCGAGGTAGGCGCGGCCGTAGATACCCGGTGAAGAGTGACCCTGGAAGTACACCAGATCACCGCCGTGATCTTCGCTTTCGCCATGCCAGAAATGATTCTGGCCACAGCCGATCATGGTGGCGAGCGAAGCGAACGAGGCGATGTGGCCCCCCAGGTCGCCGCCGTCGGCGGGATGCGTGCTGTTGGCCTTCACGACCATAGCCATCGCATTCCAACGCACATACGAACGAATGCGTTCCTCGAGGACGAGATTGCCGGGATGCGGCGGCTCGAGCCCCGGGGGAATCGTGTTCACATAAGCCGTGTTGGCCGAGAAGGGAATGTAGGCACCCGAACGGCGGGCCAGATCAATCAGGCGCTCGAGCAGATGATGAGCACGATCCGGTCCTTCGCGATCGAGCACCGCCTCGAGCGCTTCCAGCCATTCCTGTTCCTCGAGGTGTGCATCGTCGGACTCGGGGACCGAAGACTGTGCGTGAGCAAGAGAGGACATGCGTATGTCTCCTAATCTAAATGTCGGTGTCCGGAAGGCATGCGGACCGTTGTTTCTCGCCGCAACAAACTCTGGTGAGCTCGGCGGCACCAAGGGCCATTCTAGGAAGAAGGCCAAATGTGAGCAAGCAATATTTCATTTTATGGTTTTGAATTCCATAATACGAAATATGTACGTCAGAACTGACAGCTGAACCAGGGTGGCCAGCAAATTGGCCGCCACCCCGTGCCACGGACTACAATTAGTGACGCGCCCGCTTACGGCCTTTATTGCACATGGCTAGCCACTCCAAGAAATCCCTGATCCCCACCACGTTTTACGACCAGGCCAATCATCCGCGCCGGGGCTTCTATTGGCTCACGCCGGTTATCGTACTGATACTGTATCTGTGCGTCATGGGCGCGTTCATCTGGCTGCAACGGCTACACCACGATAGTGTCATGTTCGTGACCATCGATCAGGAAACGCGACAGCAGCGCCTGATGATGATTATCGTCGCTCTGTCGTTCGTCATTGTGCTGAATTTACTGGCGCTGTGGCGCTATACGCGTTTTCGCACACGAGCAGAGGCCGCCCTCATCGCTGAAACAGGCTTTCGCCGGGCCATGGAGAATTCCATGTCGACGGGCATGCGCGTCTTCGACATGCAGGGGCGTATCGCCTATGTGAATCCGGCCTTCTGTCGAATGATCGGCTGGAACGAGGCCGATCTCATCGGCCGCACGGCGCCCTTCCCTTACTGGATACCGGGCCGCCATACTCAGCACCGCGAAACGCTCGACCTCCTGCTGTCGGGCCGCACCCCCAGCAGCGGCCTGGAGGTCGAGGCGCAGCGGCGCGATGGTTCGCGCTTTACCGCCCGCATGTATGTCTCGCCTTTACGCGACCCCAACGGCGAACAGATCGGCTGGATGACCTCCATGACCGACATCACCGAGCCCAAGCGCATACGCGAGGCCCTCACCGCCGCGCATGAACGGTTCATGACCGTGCTTGAAGGCCTCGACGACGCCATTTCGGTTGTGGCCGATACCACCGAAGGCTTGGAACTGCTGTTTGCCAACCGCACGTATCGCCGCTTTTTCGGCGCCCAATCGAACGGACACGCCGAGCTGCTGGGTGGGCGGCTGGGCCGCTTCACCGACGAAACGGTGGAAATCTATTCCGAGTCGGCGCAGCGCTGGTTCGAAGTGCATCATCGTATTCTGGCCTGGACCGACGGCCGCCGAGTTCGCCTGCAGGTGGCCCGCGACATCACCGAGCGGCGCATGCACGAAGAAGCCTCGCAGGTGCAGCAAGAAAAAATCCAGCTCACCAGCCGCCTCACCACTATGGGCGAAATGGCCTCTTCGCTGGCTCACGAACTGAACCAGCCGCTCACCGCCATTGCCAACTACAACATGGCAGCCGTAGCCATGCTGAAGGCCGGCGCCTCTAACACCAACACCTTGCTGGAAGCGCTCGAAAAATCGGCCAGCCAGGCCGAGCGCGCGGGCAAGATCATCAGCCGCATCCGCGACTTCGTGAAGCGCAGCGAACCCCGCCGTCAGCGCGTCAAGGTCAGAACCATTCTCGACAACGCCGTGGCCTTCGCCGAAATCGACGCGCGCAAGCGCCAGATCGAGATCCGGCAACAGTTGCCCGACCCCATGCCCGACGTGCTGGCCGACCCGATCTTGATCGAGCAGGTATTATTGAATCTGCTGAAGAACGGCGTGGAGGCCATGGAAAAGAGCAGTTACCATGTCCTGCACGTAAATGTGTCACAGCTGGGTTCCATGCTCGAAATCGCGGTCATCGATCGCGGCCACGGCTTGCGTGATCCCGAGCGTTTGTTTGAACCGTTCTACAGCACCAAATCCGAGGGGCTGGGAATGGGGCTTAATATTTGCCGCACCATCATAGAGTCACACCACGGGCGCCTGTGGGCCGACCAGAACCCTGAAGGCGGCACCATATTCCGCTTTACCCTGCCCTGCGCACCCGAGGGCAGTCCGGAAACACAAGAAGATATCCAGGAGCACAATGCATGACGACCACCCAAGCCACGAGCACGATTTACATTGTCGATGATGACGAAGCGGTACGTGACTCCCTGCGCTGGCTGCTCGAAGCAAACGGCTACCGCGTCAAGAGCTTCGGCGGCGCGGAAGAATTCCTGCAGGCCTACGACCCCGAACAAGTCGGCGTACTCATCGTCGACGTTCGCATGCCCGGCATGAGCGGCCTTGAACTGCAGGAAACGCTGATCGCCCGCCAAGCCCCCTTGCCCATCGTGTTCATCACCGGCCATGGCGACGTGCCCATGGCGGTGTCCACCATGAAGAAAGGGGCCGTCGACTTCCTTGAAAAGCCGTTCAACGAAAGCGACCTGCGCGAGATCGTGGCGCGCATGCTAGACGACGCCGCCGAGCGGGTCACTCAGGCTCGCGCACGGCGCGACCAGCAGGCCGTACTCAGCCGCCTCACGGCCCGCGAGCAACAGGTTCTTGAGCGCATTGTGGCAGGCCGCCTGAACAAGCAGATCGCCGGCGATCTGAACATCAGCATAAAAACGGTGGAAGCGCACCGGGCCAACATCATGGAAAAGCTCGAAGTCACTACAGTGGCCGATCTCATGAAGATCGCGCTCACGAATGCCGAAGGTGCCGCATGAGTGCTCGTATTATCGACGGCAAGGCCTTGTCGGCCACTGTGCGCGAAGAAGTGGCGGAACGTGTCAAGGCGCTGGTCGCCCAAGGCGTGCAACCGGGGTTGGCCGTTGTTCTTGTAGGCGAAGACCCCGCCTCGCAAGTCTATGTACGCAACAAGGCTGCAGCGTGCGAAAAAGCCGGCTTGCATTCGCGTGTGATCCGCATGGGTCAAGACACCACCGAAGCCGAGCTGCTCGACATGGTGCGTCAGCTTAACGAGGATTCCGCTATACACGGAATCCTGGTCCAGTTGCCGCTACCCGGCCACATGAATACGGCCAAAGTGATTGAAACTATCGCGGCCGAGAAAGACGTCGACGGGTTCCACATCAGCAATGCCGGCCTGCTCATGACGGGCAAGCCGCTGTTCCGCCCCTGTACGCCTTATGGGGTGATGCGCATGCTTGAGGCCGAGCAGGTGCCGCTACGCGGCGCCGAGGCCGTCGTTGTGGGCGCGAGCAACATCGTGGGCAAGCCCATGGCCATGCTGCTGCTCGCGGCAGGCGCCACCGTCACGATGTGCAATTCCAAAACACGCGACCTGAGCGCACAGACGCGCCGCGCCGATGTTCTCATTGTGGCCACCGGCCGCCCGGGTATGGTAACCGGCGACATGATCAAGCCGGGCGCGGTGGTAATCGACGTGGGCATCAACCGGCTGCCCGACGGCTCGCTGGTCGGCGATGTCGTGTTCGAAGAGGCGCGCCAGGTGGCCGCAGCCATCACACCCGTTCCCGGCGGCGTGGGCCCCATGACCATTGCCATGTTGCTGGTCAACACCCTGGAAGCCGCCGAGCGCAGTGCCTCCGGGCTTGCGCTCGAAACGTCTTAAGGTTTAATAGGTATACATGTCTTTGAATCCTCTGTTGGCTCCCATTTCTTCGCTGCTCGATTACGCGGCGATTCGTCCCGAACATATTGAATCCGCAATTCCAGAGCTCATCGCTGAAGCTCGTCTGGCGGTTGATCGCGCAAGCAACCCATCGCTGCCGCTGTCGTGGGATGCCATTATTGAACCGCTCGAAGACGTGTCGGAACGTCTGTGGCGCGCATGGTCGGTCGCCGGCCACCTGAACAGCGTGGTGAACACGCCCGAACTGCGCGCCGCCTATAACGCCTGCCTGCCCGAGATCACCGCCTATTCCACCTGGGTGGGGTTGCATCAGGGCTTGTACGCTCAATACCGCCGCCTTCACGACTCCCCGGTGTACGCACAACTGAACGCCCCGCGTCGCCGCATCATCGACTTGGCCCTGCGCGACTTCCGCTTGAGTGGTGTTGAACTTGAGGGCGAGGCTCGCGAGCGCTACACAGTGGTCTCCGACGATCTGGCCCAGGCCTCGCAAAAGTTTTCCGAGAACGCACTCGACGCGGTCGACCACTGGCAACTGCTGCTCACCGACGAAGCCGAGCTCGAAGGGGTGCCCGCCGACGTTCGCGCGGCAGCGAGTGCGGCGGCACACGCCGACGGCCACAGCGGCTGGAAGCTCACGCTCAAGATGCCGTGCTACTTGCCAGTGATGCAGCACGCGCGCAATCGCCATGTGCGCGAACAGATGTATCGCGGCTATGCCACCGTTGCGTCCGACCAGGGCGACACGCGCTACGACAACTCCGAGCTCATTGAGCAGTTGCTGGCGTTGCGCGCCGAAGAAGCCGCCCTGTTGGGTTACGACAGCTTCGCAACCATGCGGCTCGAAACCCGTATGGCCGACACACCCGTTGAGGTGCTCTCGTTCCTGCGCGAGCTGGCGGCACGCGCCCGCCCTCACGCACAACGCGATCTTGCCGAGTTGCAAGTATTTGCGCGCGAAGATCTCGGCCTCGACACATTAGAGCCCTGGGACATCCCGTTTGTGTCGGAACGGCTGCGTGAATCCAGGTACGCGTATTCGGAAGAAGAAGTACGCACCTACTTCACCGAAGCGCGCGTACTCGACGGCCTGTTCGACGTGGCTCAGCGCCTTTTCGGCGTGCAGATCCGCCCGGTACAGGCACCGGTGTGGCACGAAGACGCCCGTGCGTATGAAGTGCTTGATGCCGAAGCGCAGCCAATGGGCACGCTCTATCTTGACCTGTACGCGCGGCAAGGCAAGCAAAGCGGTGCCTGGGTCGACAGCGAACGTAGCCGGCGGCGTCTTGCCGCAGGCCTGCAGACACCGGTGGTGTATCTGACCTGCAATTTCTCGCGGCCACAAGACGGCCGCCCTTGCCTGCTTACCCACGATGATGTCATCACCCTCTTCCACGAAAGCGGCCATGCCTTGCATGCCCTCCTTTCGCGCGTCGATGACCCGGCTTCATCGCCCTTTTCCAGCGTTGAATGGGACGCCATCGAGCTGCCCTCGCAGTTCATGGAGAACTTTTGCTGGGAATGGTCGGTCATACAGTCATTGACTCGCCATGTCGAAACCGGCGAGCCGCTACCACGCGCCTTGTACGACAAGATGCTGGCTGCCCGAAACTTCCAGAGCGGCATGCAGATGGTGCGGCAGATCGAATTTTCACTCTTCGACATGCTGATCCATCAACGCAATGCAGGCCTGTCGATCACCGATGTCATGAGCGCGCTTGAAGAAGTGCGCCAGGAAGTCGCCGTGATCTTCCCGCCGTCATGGCACCGCTTTCCGCATAACTTCTCGCATCTGTTCGCCGGGGGATACGGGGCCGGCTATTACAGCTACAAGTGGGCCGAGGTATTGTCGGCCGACGCCTATGCCGCGTTTGAAGAGGCCGCCGTCGAGCTTGCCGATGGCACGCGCAATACCCTCGACCCCGAAACCGGGCGGCGTTTCCTGGAAGAGATTCTGGCTGTCGGAGGTACCCGCCCGGCAAGCGAATCGTTCCGGGCCTTCAGAGGGCGCGAGCCTTCTCTTGAGGCGCTGTTGCGCCATAGCGGCATGGCAGACGAGGTGGCGGCGAACTGATGTAAGGAGTTGCCTATCATGCAAGTTTTCACTGCCCGCTTCTCACGAACGCTACGGGGTTTAAACGCCATGGTGCGCCCGGCGTCGCTGCTTGCGCCCTGCGCACTCGTGTTGGCCGCCGCCTCGGCGCCGGCTCATAGTCAGGCCATCGACCCTGACACGCTTCCCGGGCGAAACACCGCCGCGCAGCCTCAAGACGACCGGCACGCGGCCGGTACAGGCTCCACTATCCACCCCATTCGGGGCTTCCTGCCCGACCTCAAGTTCGAACTGGTGGCGGCCGGAAATAAGACCATCACCGAAGACGATTTCGAAGACCGGGTTGTGATGATGTTCTTCGGCTACGCCAGTTGCCCGGACATCTGCCCTACGACCATGGCTCAGTTATCGGCCGTGATGGAAAACCTGGGCGAAGAGGCACGCCATGTGCGGGTGCTGTTCGTCAGCGTTGACCCACACCGCGACACGCCCGAGATTCTTCAGGCCTATGTCGACGCGTTCGGCAACCGCCACGCGATTGGCCTTACCGGCACGGAAAGGCAAATCTCCCGGTTGGCCAGGCGCTACCGGGTTGCGTATCAGATCGAAGCGCCCACAGGCGACGATCCCGACAGCTATGAAGTGGCGCATAGTCGGGGCATCTATATTTTCGACGCCAACGGCAAAGCCCGCATGTTGGCCTCCGACGGGGAATCCGTCGAAGCGCTTACGGCTGCCGTGCGAGAGCTTCTGCCATGACAACTCGTTAGAGAGGTTCCATGACACAGTCCGACTATCAGCCCCCTGAGATATGGGTAGCCCCCGAAAGTGCCGAAGGCCGCTTCGGCAGCATCAACCGGCCGGACGCCGGCGCCCGTTACGAAGCCGAGCTTCCCATCGGCACGCATCCGCTACAGCTGTATTCTCTGGCGACGCCCAACGGCCAGAAAGTGACCATCATGCTGGAAGAGCTGCTGGCGGCGGGGGTACAGGAAGCCGAGTACGACGCTCACCTGATTCGGATCATGGAGCAGGAGCAGTTCTCAAGCGGATTCGTAGGCATCAACCCCAACTCCAAAATTCCCGCTCTGGTTGACTTCAGCGAGCCGGAGCCCGTGCGCGTGTTTGAGTCGGGCGCCATCTTGCTGTATCTGGCAGAAAAATTCGGCCAATTTCTGCCGAGTGGGCGCGCTCAGCGAACGGAAGCGCTGAACTGGCTGTTCTGGCTGCAGGGCTCCGCGCCCTTCATCGGCGGCGGGTTCGGCCATTTCTATGCCTATGCGCCTTTCAAGCAGGAGTATCCGATCAACCGCTACACCATGGAAACCAAGCGGCTACTCGATGTGCTCGACCAACGGCTGGCACAGAACGCTTATCTGGGCGGAGACGCCTACGGCATCGCCGACATGGCGGCATGGCCCTGGTTCGCGGGCCTGATGAACAACACCGTGTACGGCGCCGCCACCTTCCTAGACGCCCAACGCTATACGCATGTACGGCGCTGGGTCGATGAGATCGGCGCGCGCCCCGCTGTGCAACGAGGCATCATCGTGAACCGTGTGAGTGGCGACCCAGCACGCCAGCTTCCAGAGCGGCATCAGGCCTCCGATATTGATGCGGTCTTAGCCGCCGGGCAAGCGGCTCGCGACGCGTAAAGTGCAGCGCCGCTGCCCCCGGGTAACGAGCAGCGCCACTGCCGACACGTAAAGAGCAGCGCTGCCGCGGCTTAGTCGCGCAGCTCGGCCGCCAGATACTGCAACGCCGTTCGCAGCCCTTCTTCGATTACGGGGTGATAGAACGGCATTGCCAACATCTGTTGAACGGTGAGCCGTTGCTGTACCGACCACGCAAGCAGATGTGCAATGTGTTCCATGCTGGGGCCGGCCATTTCGGCCCCCAGCAGCACCTCGCTGCTACGGTCGGCATACAACCTCAGCTTGCCTTGATTCTTCAGCAGGATTCGCGAGCGCCCCTGGTTCGCGAAATCAACCTCACCTACCGCCGCATCGGCGGGCAGCTCGTTGAAGCGTAAGCCCACGGCCGCGAGTTGTGGGTCGCTGAACACGATCGAAAGCGCCGCACGCCGTTGACCCGGCTGCACATCCGGGAATCGGGCCGCATTTCGCCCTGCGATACGGCCGTCGTCTGCCGCCTCGTGCAGCAACGGCAAGATTCCGTTTACATCGCCTGCAATGAAGATGGGCGTATCGTCGATACGCAGGGTGGCCGCATCATAGGTCGGCATGCCACGCTCATTGAGTGTGGCGTTCGTATGTTCGAGCCCCAAATCATCGAGGTTGGGCGTGCGGCCTGCTGCGAGCAACACGTAGTCGTAGCGTTCTACCACTTCGGCCGAGCCTGGCACCTGATACCGTACCTCGGCTTCCCGGCCGACCCGCCGCACACCCAGAATTGCGGCTTCAAGAACCAGGTCGAGCTCCTTGCTCAGGGCCGCCACAGCACTCTGGTACACGAGGGGATCGCGCAACCCGCCTACGTGGCTGCTACGCTGCAAGATACGAGTACGGACGCCTAGCCGCGAAAGCGCTTGGCCCAATTCAAGGCCGATAACCCCGGCGCCCACCACCAATACGCTATCGGGCAATTCTTCCCAGTCGAAGACGTCGTCATTCACAATGACTCGGTCCCCCAAGGGGAGATATTGCGCCGGCACGTTCGGGCGCGTGCCCGTAGCAATCACGACGCTCAGCGCCTCAACGCGGGTATGGCCGCCCACATCGAGCGTGGTGTCGGAAAGAAAACGGGCCCGGCCTCTCAAGCGGCTGTCGTCGGGCATGCTCTCAATTGCGCGCAGCGTGAACCCCACAAAACGATCACGCTCGCTACGCACGCGCGCCATGACCTCTCGGCCATTCACCCGAACGCCCTCCACGTGCACGCCAAAGGCTGCGGCATGGTTTGCGGCATGCGCCGCTTCCGCGGCGGCAATCAAAAGCTTTGAAGGCATGCAGCCCACACGAGCGCAAGTGGTTCCATACGGGCCGTCTTCGATCAACACCGCACGCGCCCCGCTCTTACTGGCTGCTTTCCATGCGGTCATGCCAGCCGTGCCTGCACCGATCACAGCAACATCGACCTTCATGGTTTTCATGAGCGGTATTCCTTAACGAACTGAAGATGATCGGGCCGCGTCAACGGAAACACTTCGTCGATGGGGGTGCCGATGGCCAGATACCCCATGAAGCGATAGTCAAGCGGATCGAACCCCAACATCTCGTTCACTTCGTCAATGTAAGTGCCCAGCCCGGTACTCCAGAACGCGCCGAACCCTTGCATGTGCGCCGCGTTCAACATGTTCATGACTGCGGCGCCTACGGCGAGCTGCCGCTCGATTTCCGGAATCTTGGTGTTGCCGTGATCACGGTGGCACGCAATAGCGATAAGCAGGGGAACCTCGCTGAGCCAACGACGCGCGTTCTCTTCTTTATGAGCCGGTATGGGCGTTTCCGATTCAGCTGCCGTGGCGAAAAGCCTATCGGCAAACGACTGCATGACGTCTTGGCGAATCAACGAAAAGCGCCAGGGGCGAAGCTTGCCATGATCGGGAGCCGACATGCCGGCCTGCAGGATGAGGCCGAGTTGATGCTCATCGGGCCCGGGAGCCCGGACAAACTTCACCGATTGGCGATTCAGCAGATACTGCAATGCATTTTCAGACATATTTCTTCCCTATGACCTGCACGGCGCGAAGACCGTGCGTTCAAGTTCGAGCTAGCCCCGGCCGGTACGGACGGCAGACTGACGGGCGATGATCATCTCCGCCTTCATGTCGCGGATCGCTTTTTCCCAACCGTCGAAGACCGCCTGCGCCACAATGGCATGGCCGATATTCAGTTCGGCGATGCCTTCAATAGCGGCGATGGCCTGCACATTGGTGTAGTGGAGGCCGTGCCCGGCGTTCACGCGCAACCCCAGCGAGACACCTTGCGCCACCCCTTTGCGTATGCGTTCAAGCTCGGCCTCGCGAGCGGCAGCATCGTGCTCAGCGTGCGCGTAGGCGCCCGTATGCAGCTCGACCACCGACACGCCCGCGCGATGGGCGGCTTCAAGCTGTGCCGGTTCCGCATCGATAAAGAGCGACACCCGAATACCGGCATCATGCAGCCGCAAGACGGCATCGCGAACCGAGTCATAGTGGGTCACGACATCCAGGCCGCCTTCGGTGGTCAGCTCCTGGCGCCGTTCCGGCACCAGGCAGACGTCTTGAGGCCGCACGCGACATGCAATGTCTAGCATCACCGGCGTGATAGCGCACTCAAGATTCATGCGGGTACGCAATACGGGGCCGATGGCTTCCACATCGGCGTCCTGAATATGGCGCCGATCTTCGCGCAAATGCAAGGTGATGAGGTCGGCACCCGCTTCTTCGGCGCGGCGTGCGGCCTCGACCGGATCGGGGTAATCCGTGTGCCGCTGCTGGCGCAGCGTAGCGACGTGATCAATATTCACGCCCAGCTCTATCATGGCAAGCCTCCAAAAACCACTATTATCGGCTTTTTTGGAGCCATGAGCATTTACGCGCCATTGCGCGGGCCGCCCGAGCCGTCAGACGACACCGCGTACGCCGCGCATCGCGGCGCTTGAGTCAGCCCGCCTGAGTGGCGGCTTCGCCCTCGATCGCGCCCGGTGCATCCACTGGGATGTCGGAGGCTGTCTCCTCCAGCCAGCCGCCGCCGAGCGATTTGTACAGCGCCACGCGGTTCAGCAGGGATTCCATGCCCACCTGCAGGAAGGCCTGCTGCACGGAATACAGGTTGACTTCGGCGCTCTGTACCTGAAGGAAGCTGTCGATGCCGGTTTCATAGCGCAGGTTTGCCAGGCGCAGAGCCTCACGAGCCGTGGCCTCAAGTGCGCGCATCGCTTCCAGTTGATCCCAATAGGTGGCTTCGCCGGCCAGCGCATCGGCTACTTCCCGGAATGCCGTCTGTATGGTTTTCTCATACTCGGCGACCGCCCGATTCTTGCGCGCTTCGGCTAAATCGAGATTGCCCGCCACGCCAGCGTTGAAGATCGGAATCTGGATCTGTGGCTGGTACTGCCAATAACGGTTTCCGCCGGAGAACAAGCCGCCCAGCTGCGGGCTGGCAAAGCCTAGCAGGCCAGTAATGGAAATGTTCGGGAAGAATGCCGCACGCGCCGCGCCTACACTGGCGTTCGCGCTGATGAGCGCATGCTCGGCACCGATGATGTCTGGGCGGCGCACCAGCAAGTCGGAAGGCAGGCCCACCGGTATGGCGGCCAGCAGCTGATCACGGCCGAACACCGCCGGATCGGGCAAATCGTCGGGCAACGGCGCACCCACCAGCAATTGCAACGCATTCAATGCCTGCGACTCCTGACGCCGCACGGCCTGCTGGTCGGCCCGGATGGTTTCGACCTGACCTCGCGCCTGCTGGAGATCGAGCGCCGACGCCACGCCGATGTCATAGCGCGCCTGTACCAGCTTCAGCGTGGCGAACCGCGACTGCAGTGTCTTTTCCATGAGTTCTTGCAACTGCTGCGCCGTACGCAAACGGAAGTACGCCTCGGAAACTTGCGCCACGAGGTTGATATGTACCGTGCGTTGCGCTTGGGCGGTGTTCAAGAACTGCTGGCGCGCTGCCTCACTGAGATTGCGGATACGACCGAAGAAGTCGAGCTCGAAGGTGGTCATGGCGACCCCGGCCATATAGCTGCGCGAGACGCTCGGGCTGTCGGGCCCGCCCAGGCGCATGTCCTCGGGGTTGCGAGTAACCTGGGCGTTACCGCCGACGCCCAGCGTGGGAAAGCGATCGCTATCGGTAATGCCGTACTGCGCCCTCGCCTCTTCCACCCTCGCGACGGCAATACGCATGTCGCGATTATTGTCGAGCGCCAGCCCGATCAGGTCGCGCAGGCGTGGATCACTGAAGAACTCACGCCACCCGAGATCGGCGGCATAACGCAGATCGGCCGGCCCGGTGCCCCGGCCATCGACTGCACCGGCATTCGGAAAGGCGGTAGGAATCGGCGCAACCGGCCGCTCGTACTCGGGCGCGAGCGAGCACCCCGCAAGCACAGTGATCAGTACCAGGGGTAGCAGCTTTAGGCGTAAAGGTTCAGCAATCGTCATGGCGAATTCTTGTCAGTAGAGGGCGTGCCATCGGCCTCGGGTGTGCCGGCCGGCCCAGGGCCCGCGACGGCGGGTTCGGCCGGAGCGTGCGGCGCGTGCGCGCCGAGCAGCTTGGGACGCGTCTTGAAGAGCGACAGGATGACCACGAAAAAGGTCGGCACAAAGAGCACAGCCAGTGGCGTAGCAGCAAGCATGCCGCCCAACACCCCAAAACCCACCGCATTCTGACTGGCCGCGCCGGCACCTGAGGACATGGCCAGCGGCAGGACGCCCAAGATGAAGGCGAACGACGTCATGAGAATGGGGCGGAAACGCAAGCGCGCCGCCTCGATCGTTGCGTCGAGCAAGTTCGCCCCGGCAGCGTATGAGTCTTTCGCAAACTCAACGATAAGAATGGCGTTCTTGGCAGACAGCCCAATGACGGTCACCATGCCCACCTGGAAGTACACATCGTTTACCAGGCCCACCGCCGTCACCATCGCAACCGCACCCAATATGCCGAGCGGAACGGCCAGCATCACCGACAGTGGAATGGCCCAGCTTTCGTACAGAGCCGCCAGAATCATGAATACCACCAGCACGGCAAGGCCCAATAGGATCGCGGTCTGGTTACCAGCCTGAATTTCCTGGTACGAGAGCCCCGTCCATTCATGAGTGAAGCCTGTCGGCAGCTCGGACACCAAACGCTCCATTTCGGCCATGGCTTGCCCGGTGGAGTATCCCGGTGCAGCATTGCCACCGATACGGGTCGATTCGTAGCTGTTGTACCGTACCACCTGAGTGGCGCCCGGTTTCCATTCAAGGTTCACGAACGCAGACAGCGGCACCATGCCGCCCTGATTGTTTCGGGCGTTCAGGCTCAGAATGGCGTCGGTTGTCATGCGATGGTCTTGCTCAGCCTGCACCCAGACGTTTTGCACCCAGCCTTGGTTCGTGAATTTACCCACGAACGAGGAGCCCATTGCCGTCGAGATAAGCGTCGCGGCTTCGCCAAAATCGACGCCCAGCGCTGCGGCCTTCTCGCGGTCAATGGTGATCTCAAGCTGCGAGCCTGCCGAAAGACCGGTGAGCCGAACGCCGTCGAGAATCGGGCTCTGGCTCGCCTTCATCAACAACTCTTGAGTCGCAGCCATGAGTGCGTCATGCCCCACTGCGGCGCGGTCTTCGAGCCGCATGTCGAAGCCCGATGCATTGCCCAACGAGGCAATGGCCGGTGGCACGATCGAGAACACCATGGCATCGGGAATGCCGAACAGCAAGTTCTGAACGGCCTTGGCAGAGAGCGCCTGTGCCGAGTTTTCGGCCCCTTTCCGTTCGGAAAAGTCTTTCAGCGGAACGAACGCGATCGCAGAGTTCAAGCCGTTGCCGTTAAAGCTGAAGCCTTGAACTGTGATGATGTTCTCGACCTGCGGTTGCTCGCCGAAGAATGCCTCGACCTGCTCGATCACTTCGATGGTGCGATTGGCGGTGGAACCGGCCGGCAACTCGATGTTGGCAATAACGTAACCCTGGTCTTCTTCCGGAAGAAAACCGGTGGGCAAGCGCAAGTACATCCATGCCATCGCGATGACGAGCACGAGGAAGATCAGCATCATGCGCCCGCCGCGCTTCAACGATCGGGTCACCCAACCCTCGTAGCCGCTGGTAATGCGTTCAAAGCCGCGGTTGAACCAACCGAAAAAACCACGCTTGGCTTCGTGATGGCCCTTGGGGATGGGCTTTAGAAAGGTCGCGCACAGGGCGGGCGTGAACGTAAGGGCCAGAAAACCCGAGAACATGATGGAGACGGCCATGGCCACCGAGAACTGGCGATAAATGACGCCCACCGACCCACTCATGAATGCCAACGGTAAAAACACCGCGCTAAGCACCAAAGTAATACCCACAATGGCGCCCGAAATCTGAGGCATGGCCTTGCGGGTGGCTTCGCGGGGCGGTATCCCCTCTTCCACCATGATGCGTTCGACGTTCTCGACCACCACAATGGCGTCGTCGACCAGAAT
>CAZPYF010000030.1:0-15067 GCA_964590015.1 uncultured Burkholderiaceae bacterium | reverse complement strand
CAGGTCGACGGCATGCTGAGCGACGGTTCCGGCCACCTCGCCTTGCAGCGTGACACCGCCGGGCAGATCGGGCCAGAAGTCCGCCAACTGCGGCGCCTGCACGTCGAGCGTCAAGCGGCTCTCGGCGGAGCCGATGCCACCTTTGCTTTGTATGTGATTTTCGCCCAGGCGCAAGTCAAGATCGAGACGATGAACGGCGAGCCCCAGAACTTCGGGCGGAACAAGAGGGGCGTGCCCTACGGCGCCTGCAGCGATGGGCTCAGCAGTACCGGCGACCTGTGCATCAGACAAAGACAGTGCTACATGCGCCTCGCCCGACAAGGGGTTTTCATTCCACTGCGAGCCCTCATGGAACGATATGGAAAGCTCGCCGCCCCGAATGGTTTGCGCATTCTCGACTTCTACTCGAAACGTACTGTCGAAACCCAATACGGCAGGCGGAATCAGACCGCCGGCAAGTTGCCCCGCATCAAGTCGCTGTGCCGCCAATTCACCGGCCAGGATGGGGTTGCCCGTCTTCGCCGAGGCGTCTTCCCATCCGGCACGACCGGTAAGCGACGAACCATCGGGCAGCTCAAGAGCCAGCTGTGCCGAGAGCAGTGGCATGGGCTGCGTGGGTGCAAGTTCTGCATTGGCGTCGAGCGTCATGCCTTGGCCGCTGCCGTTCAGCGCGACGGAAACCGCGTCGAGCGACCCCTGGGCCTTGGCATGAACCTGTAGCGGGCAATCGTCCGCCCCAACACCGGCCAACAGCGAGGTGATTCGCTCGCCCGGGGTATCAGCCGTGGGCAAGGTGGGTAGCATGTGGCGGAAACACACCGGGGAACCGGGGCGCACGCCATTCACGGTCGCTTCGAGATCGACGGCGCCCGGCCAAGGATGATGCAGCGCTTCCAGATTCAGTTCGCCTTCCAGCGTGGCATTCAGGCTCTCTGTGGCCGCCGTCAGGCGCCGCAAGTGCAGCTGCCCACGCTCGGGCCCGAGCGCCAGTGCCGCCGAAAAGTCAGTCAGGGTAACCGGCAAAGGCTTGCCGTCTTGCGTAAGAATCAGTTCGCCCAGGGCGATATCGTCGGCGCGAATCGACACCGGCAGATCTAGCGACGTAAAGCCTTCGTCGCCTGGGTCATCGTCCACCGCATCGGGCGTGGCGCTCAGATCAACCCACGCCGTATCGGCCCGTAGCGCGCGGACATGCAATTGCCGGTCAAGCAGCGTTCGCCACTCCGCCCGCAATTCGACATTCTCGAGCCGTACCGCCACACCGGGCAAGTCAAGTTCCAGATCGCCCACACGAACGCCGTTCCAGACGCTGCCTTCCACCACCTCGATGCGGCCGTCGAGTGCTTCGACGGCGGTGGTCAAGGCCCAGCGCGTGCCCGCTGCGGTAACCAGCACCCACATGAGGAAGGCGGTTAGAACGCAGATCAGCAGAACCAACACGGGCCCGGCAACAAGGGTGAAGCGGCCCAGCCAGCGAAACACACGCATCAGAATGCGATACCCAATGAGAAGTGCAGCCGCAGCCGGCGATCTTTCTGGCCCCACGCCAGGTCGACATAAAACGGGCCGGCCGGTGTGACAAAGGCGCCACCCACGCCGTAGCCCAGGTGTGGGCTCATGTCGCCGAAGGAAGCCGCCGCGTCACCTGCGTCGATGAAGGCGCTCACGCCAAGCTGCTCGGTGAAGTAATGAATGTACTCCACGCTGACGACTGCCATCGCGGGAGCACCGTAGGTGGCATCGCCGCGCCGAACGCCGATGCTGTCGTACTTGTAGCCGCGCACCGACCGCGCACCGCCGATTCGGTAGCCGAAATCCTGAGGTAAGCGATCGGTTTGCGACCACACCTTGCCAACTTGGCCCCGTACCGTCAGCACGTCGCGTGCACCAAGCGTGAACCACTGCTGACCGCGCACGCTGGCACGGTAAAACGGTTCGCCCCTGTCGAGCGTGACACCCGCCCCCAAGCCGACATCGATCAGGTGGCCTTCCCGCGGGTCGTACTTCGAATTAACGTCGCGGCGCAACCATTGCCAGGTGCCGACGAGCGTGGGCACTTCGAAGTCATCGGCGCCGTCGATGCGCGTATGATCATGTGCCGCCATGAGCGCCCATTGCGTTTCGTATTCCACCCGGCTGTCGCCGGCGGCCTGGCGCTCCTGTCGGCGCTTCCAACCCACCCCATAGCGCTGGTTGTCGACCCCCTCGATGTCGGAATGGTCGTAAAGCAAGCCGAAGCTATCTTGATAGCCATCGCGCGTGGGCGGCAGATGAACATCAAAAAACGCCCGCTGACGGTGCCGGTTCAGACCCAACCCGGTTTCCACGGCCACCGGCAGCCCGGCCACGATATTCTGACTGAACAGAGCCTCGACGCCCACGCCGTGGTCACTGTCGACCCCAAGCGACGAGGTGAACCGGCGCGCCGGTGCTTCCGATACCTGTACGCGCACGGGCAGCTCGACCTCGCCGTTGGGCAAGTCGCGCCGGTCGGATGCCTGCTCATCAAGGGTGACGAACGCCCCGCGAAAGAAACGCGTTGATTGCAACGCCTGTTGCCAGTCATCGAGGCGGTCTTGGTCGTACGGGTCGCCCTCGCTGTAGCGCACATAGCGGTCGATCAGGCTGGCCGGCACACGCCGCAGGCCCAGCACTTTCATGGGGCCCATGCGCACTCGCGGGCCG
Organism: uncultured Burkholderiaceae bacterium; assembly: GCA_964590015.1. Taxonomy (GTDB): domain Bacteria; phylum Pseudomonadota; class Gammaproteobacteria; order Burkholderiales; family Burkholderiaceae_B; genus Yanghanlia. The sequence goes on along the minus strand of CAZPYF010000030.1, from coordinate 12,382 downwards.
CTGTCGACTTCGACATTCAAGTCGGCGCGCGCCGCATCGGCGTCGACCGTCGCCTGGGAATGGGTGATGCGCGCGAAATAAAAGTCGCGCGTATTGATCTCATCGAGCAACGCAGTCTTGGCGCTGCTCCACTCGCTATTGATAAAGACTTCGCCGGGCTGCAGGGGCCAGGCTTCACGCGCGGCACTGACTCGCCCTTCGAACTCCGGTGAAGCGATCTGCCCCTGGAATTGCAGATCAACCCTTCGGACCTCGCTGCGGGGCCCCGGTTCAATGATGATGTCCCAGGTTTCGCCGACGTAATCCTGCCCGACCTCAAGCGTGACGACCGGCGAGAAATACCCTTGTGTTTCCAGCGCCGACACGGTGGCGTCATGCGCGCGCCGCCGCAAGCGGTCGACCTCGCCGCCATCTTGATCTTCTGCGAGGCGGGTGATGGCTTCAACGGCCCCGTTGATGGATACGAGTGCAGCGGGCGGCACACCGCCCGGGTCGATCACGACCTCGGGGCGTGGCGCCGCCGATGCCGCTGCGCAGAATCCAAGCCATGCCGCAAGCAAGACGACGGGTCGCCGCATGAATCAGCTCTTGCGTGCCACCACTGAGGGCGTAAACGCTGCACGATCGGGCGGCAGAATCGCCACATTGGCCGCGAGCGCACGGGCGATGGCATGGTATGCCTGGGCTGCGTCGCTCTCGGGCTCCGCCACCACCGTGGGTCGGCCCGAATCGGTCTGGCTGCGAATTCTCATTTGCAGAGGCAAGGCGCCCAACCATGGCACGTGATACTGGGCCGCCATTTCGCGACCCCCGTGCTCACCGAAGATATGCTCGGCGTGCCCGCAGTTCGAGCAGATGTGCACAGACATATTCTCGACAATACCCAGCACGGGCACGTTGACCTTCTGGAACATGCGCAAGCCGCGACGGGCATCGGCAAGCGCGAGGTCTTGCGGCGTTGTGACGATCATGGCACCGGCCAACGGCACTTTCTGCGAGAGCGTGAGCGCGATATCGCCCGTACCCGGAGGCATGTCGATGATCAGGTAATCGAGCTCGCCCCACTGCGTTTGTGTCAGCAATTGCGTCAGCGCCTGCGTGACCATGGGGCCGCGCCAGATGGCCGGCGCGTCTTCATCGATAAGAAAGCCGATGGAGTTCGCCTGAATTCCATGGCCTTCGAGCGGCCCCATCATCTTGTTCTCAAGATTGGCCGGTTTGCCCGAGATACCCAGCATGATGGGCACGCTGGGCCCGTAGATGTCAGCGTCGAGCAGCCCGACACGTGCGCCCTGTTGCGAGAGTGCAAGCGCCACGTTCACCGATGTGGTGCTCTTGCCCACACCGCCTTTGCCTGACGCCACGGCGATGACATTCCGGACGTTCGGCAAGGGCCGCAAGCCCGTTTGCACGGCGTGCGTAGTGATGCGCGTGCTGAACGTAATGTCGCCCGGCTCGAGCCCGTTGTCTCGCAACGCGGTTTCAATTCGTTTCTCGAGTTCGGGGTCGCCATTGTGCGCGGGGTAACCCAGGGGTACAGTTAGTGATATGCGCTGCCCTTCAACGCGGATCTCGCAATGCTCCGGCTTCACAGCCAGCGGCTTGCGAGTATTCGGATCCAGCACGCTTTCCAGGGCGGCCAGCACTCGATCAGGATTCACACTCATAAGACCTTCCAGTTCTGAACAGACCAAGAATACCGGATCGGGGGAACTTTTATCCCAAGCTGGATTCTCAATCGATACGATGAATACATTTAATCAGATTATCCGCGGCATCCTGTTTCTCGTCCTGGCGATATTCGGCATGATCGCAGCCGCCATTTTCATGGTGTCAACGGCCATCGCCGTAGCGATTCTGTACGTCGTGGCTCGCATCAAGGGACGGCCGTTCGGCGTTCGCGCCTATTGGGAAGAGCGTCGCCAGCCTTATCGGGCAAAACAGGCATTCCGCACGAAAGACGTGACCGACATCGAAATGCGCGAAATTCCGTAATCACGCGCAGGTTACAGACTTGAACCAGATTTCACGGACCGTCACACTGTAAGCCCCGGCGCCTTAGAATCGCGGCTTGCCCGGGGCGTGGTTCGGGGTATAAACCCCGAGTTCTGCCGGCTTGGCTAAAATCGGTCATTTGACCCTTCGTCTTTAGACCCTTTTTCCGGCCAAACATGTCCCGCACCCTTTTCGTTACCACCGCCCTGCCCTACGCCAATGGTTCCTTCCATATCGGCCACATCATGGAATATATCCAAGCCGATATTTGGGTGCGGTCGATGCGAATGTCGGGGCATACGGTGCACTTCGTCGGCGCCGACGATGCGCACGGCGCGCCCATCATGCTCAAGGCCGAGGCCGAAGGCATCACGCCCCAGGCTCTGGTGGCGCGGTATGCGGCGGAACGCCCGCAGTACCTGAACGGTTTTCACATTGCCTTCGATCATTGGCACTCCACTGATTCTCCCGAAAACGTCGACCTTTCGCAGCGCATCTACCGCCGCCTGAAAGAGGCCGGGTTTATCTACAGCAAGTCCATCGAGCAATTCTACGACCCGGTCAAGGGCATGTTCCTGCCCGACCGCTACATCAAGGGCGAATGCCCCCACTGCCACGCGAAGGATCAGTACGGCGACGCCTGCGAAATGTGCAGCACGGTGTACTCCCCCACCGAGCTCATCGAGCCTTATTCCACGCTCACGAACGCTCGACCCGTGCTGCGCAGTTCCGAGCATTTCTTCTTCCGGCTTTCCGACCCGCGCTGCGTCGAGTTTCTGCGCGACTGGGTCACCGGTACCAATGCCAACGGCAACAAGCGCCTGCAACCCGAGGTTCTGGCCAAGACCCGCGAGTGGCTCGGCAGCGGCGACGACCCGGAAGCCAACCTGGCCGACTGGGACATCTCGCGCGACGAACCCTACTTCGGTATTCCCATTCCCGACGCGCCCGGCAAGTACTTCTATGTGTGGCTCGACGCACCGGTGGGCTACCTGGCCTCGCTAAAAGCCTATTGCGAGAAAACCGGCCTCGACTTCTACGCCTTGCTCGACCCGGCCAGCAATACGGAACAAGTGCACTTCATCGGCAAGGACATCGTCTACTTCCACGCCTTGTTCTGGCCGGCCATGCTGCAATTTGCCGGCCTGAAGACGCCCGACGCTCTGAACGTACACGGCTTCATCACGGTCAGCGGCGAGAAGATGTCCAAGAGCCGTGGCACCGGCATCTCGCCGTTACGCTACCTGGAAATCGGCATGGATGCCGAGTGGATGCGCTATTACATTGCCGCCAAACTGAACTCGCATGTGGAAGACATCGACTTCAACCCCGACGATTTCGTGGCGCGGGTGAATAGCGACCTGGTGGGCAAATATGTAAATATCGCCAGCCGGGCCGCCAATTTCATCAGCAAGTTCTTCGACGGCAAGCTGGCGTACGCGGGCGATACGGGGGCGTTGCAGCAAGAACTGAGCGCCACCGCCGCACAGGTCTGTGCCGATTTCGAGAGCCGTGAATACGGGCGCGCTATCCGGCGCATCATGGCGCACGCCGATCTCATCAACCAGGCGTTTGACGCCGCACAACCTTGGGTACTTGCGAAAGGCATCCAAACGGCCGACGACGCCACCCGGGCACAACTGCAAGACATCTGTTCGCGCGCTCTGGCGGGCTTCAAGGCGCTTTCCGTCATGCTCACGCCCGTGTTGCCGGTGCTCACGCGCCGCGTGGCGCATGAGCTCTTCGGCGAAGCCCGCGACTTCCTCTGGTCTGATGCCGCAGAGCTGCCCACGGCTGTTGCGCCCTTCAAGCACCTGATGCAGCGGGTCGACCCCAAACTGCTCGATGCCTTGTTCGAACCGCCTGAAGTTGCGCCCGTTACGCCGGGCGGCGAAGCCATTGCCGACACCATCGACATCAAGGATTTCGCCAAGATCGATTTGCGCATTGCGCGCATCGTGGCCGCCGATGAAGTCGAAGGCTCCGACAAGCTGTTGCGGCTCACGCTCGATGTCGGCGAAGGCCGCCATCGCCAGGTGTTCTCGGGCATCAAGTCGAGCTACCAACCGGCCGATCTCGTAGACAAACTCACGGTGGTCGTGGCCAACCTGGCACCCCGCAAAATGCGATTCGGCGTTTCCGAAGGCATGGTGCTGGCCGCAAGCCACGCCGACGACAAAGTCGACGCGGGCATCTATGTGCTGCACCCCTGGCCGGGTGCCGAACCCGGCATGCGCATCAGCTAACGGTCATGCTACCTCGCCGTGAGCGCCCTCTTGCAGCGGAGCCGGTATGCCTCAATTGAAAGACGGCCTGCCGCTACAGGGTGATCACGGCCCGGGCGACCTTGAGCGCCAGGCCGCAGGCTTTCGCAGCACGCTGGTCAGTGTGCTGCTTAACACCACGCTGTCGATTGCCCAGTTCCTGATCGGCATTCTGGGCAACTCCGCCGCGTTGGTGGCCGATGCCATTCACTCGCTGTCTGACCTGCTGTCAGACTTCATTGTGCTGGTGGCCAATAAGCACAGCATCAAGGCGCCCGACGACGACCATCCCTATGGCCATCACCGCTTTGAAACCGCCGCCTCATTGGGCATTGGCGTGCTATTGCTCGTCGTGGGTGTCGGCATGCTGCGGGCGGGCTACCCCAAGCTCACGTCCGACCAGCCCTTGCCCCCCGTCCACCAGGCGGCCCTGTACGCCGCCATCGTTACGTTGATTGCAAAGGAACTGCTGTTCCGCTACCTGCTTCGGGTGGGCAAGCGCGTGCGTTCCACCATGCTGATTGCCAACGCCTGGCATGCCCGCTCTGATGCTGCGTCGTCGTTGGTGGTGGCTGTGGGGGTCGGCGCCAGCCTGGCGGGCTTTCCGCTGGCCGACCCATTAGCTGCGCTCATCGTCGGGCTCATGATCACTCGCATCGGCTGGCGCTTCTTTGCCGACGCCTTCCATGACCTGATGGACCGCGGCGTCGATGAAGAAACCGAGTCGCGCATACGCGGCCATCTGCTCGACACGCCGGGCGTGCTCGGCATCCATGGGCTGAAAACCCGCAAGATGGGCGACATGATCTGGGTGGAAGTCGACTTGGAAATGGATGGCAGCTTGTCGATTCAGGAAGGCCATGAGATTGCGGTGGCGGCACGACGGCGGGTGATGCAGCAGGAAGCCGTGCTCGACGTCATGACGCACTTCGACCCGGTGCGTGTGCCCCGCGATCAGTCCACTTAGCCCGAACCCGTAGCGGCAAAGCCGCCGGGCGTCGTACCGAAGAAACGGCGAAATGAGGCAATGAACGACGATGTCGATTCATACCCGCAAGCCAGTGCCACGTCGGTCACGCTATCGCCGCGCTCCAGCAACGGCAGGGCATGCAGCAAACGCGCCCGCAGCCGCCAGTCGCGCAGATTCATGCCGGTGTCGCGCACGAACAGGCGCTCTAGCGTACGGGTCGACACCCCCATGGCGCGGCTCCAGTCTTCGCGACGCACCCGACGCTGCGGGGCTTCGAGCACGGCGGCACACAGTTCGCGTAACGGCCCTTCGGGCGGCCAGGGCAACGAGAACGACACGCGTTCGGCGGCCAGCATCGTGTCGAGCATGACGTGCACCAACCGCCCATCGGCACCGGCTTCATCGTACTCGGCCGGCAAGTTGGAAAAATAACGAATCAGCTCGCGCAACAATTCCGACACCGCCAGCACTTGGCAGGTTGAGCCGGTATCGGGCAATACAGCAGCATCAATGTACAGGCTGCGCATTTCCGTTTGCGCGGAATTAGCCACGGCATGCTCGAGATGGGGCGGTATAAGGATCGCCCACTGCGGGGGAGCCAGGAACAGGCCTTCAGCCGTGCGGATCTGCAGCACGCCCCGGCTCGCATACGACAGTTGCACCCATGGATGCTGATGCGGGCGAGTCGCCGCACGGTGGCGCAGGTTTTCGACACGCGCATAAACCGGCCGCGGCAGATCGGCCAGTTCAGGAATATCGCGCTGGCGCGGCAGGCGCGCTTGTGTCGTTTCAGCGATACTCATGGGCGTGATGTCGTTAGTGCGAAAACCTACAGCATACTAAAGTGTGGCCTTCTTCACCCCACCGGACACTCCTCCCATGAAGCGGCCGCGCTTTATACCCGACAATTTCACCTTGATTCTCATTGGCTTAGTGGTGCTCGCCAGCGTGCTTCCCGTACGCGGGCAGTCGGCTGTCGTGGCCGAGTGGGCCACTAACTTAGCCATCGCACTGCTTTTCTTTCTGCACGGCGCCAAGCTGCCCACGCAAGCCGTGGTCGCCGGGTTAGCACACTGGCGGCTGCATGGCCTTGTCTTCGCGTGCACCTTCCTGTTGTTCCCGGCCTTGGGGCTGGCATTGCGACCTGTGCTCGAGCCGACCATCGGCCCGGAGCTGTACCGGGGCATGCTGTTTCTTTGTGCGCTGCCGGCCACCGTTCAATCTGCCATTGCCTTTACGTCGATTGCGCGTGGCAACGTTGCGGCAGCCATCTGCTCGGCCGCTACGTCCAGCCTGATTGGCATTTTCGTTACGCCGCTGCTGGTGCTGCTGATGTTGGGTGCGGCGGTGCAGAGCATGCCGCTCGGTGAGGCCATCGGCAATATCACCGTGCAACTTCTGGTACCGTTTATGGCGGGGCAAATCTGCCGCCGCTGGATCGGCGCCTGGGTCGATAAGAACAAAGCCTGGCTAAAGTATGTTGACCAGTGTTCCATCTATCTGGTGATTTACACGGCTTTCAGCCGCGCTGTGGTGGAAGGAATCTGGGACACGCTTCCGCTCTGGCAACTGGCCACCCTCACTGTTGCATGCTGTGTCTTGCTGGCGGTGGTGCTGCTTCTGGTGAACTTCATTGCCCGACGCCTGCACTTCAGCATTGAAGATCGCATTACCATATTGTTTGCGGGCTCAAAGAAAAGCCTGGCCGCGGGCGTGCCGATGGCACAGGTGCTGTTCAGCGGAGCGGCCATGGGCACCCTGCTGCTGCCGTTGATGCTATTTCACCAGATTCAGCTCATGGTCTGCGCCGTACTCGCAAAGCGGTACGGGCAACGGCCTGAAGCAACCTGACCACGCGTCGGCGCCATTCCTGCACGGCAGGGGTGGCGCGGATTCCGATCCAACGAACCTTGGAAAGAACCATGTCTCAATTCACTACCCGGCCGGAGATCACCGGCACCTTCGGCGTCGCGTCATCCACGCATTGGCTTGCGTCTCAAACAGCCATGAGCGTGCTCGAGCGCGGCGGCAACGCCTTCGATGCGGCCGCTGCGGCCGGCTTTGTACTGCAGGTCGTTGAACCCCACCTGAACGGCGCGGGGGGCGAAGTGCCCATTCTGCTCTGGAGTGAGAACGAGCGACGCATCCGCGCCATCTCCGGCCAGGGCCCCGCGCCCGCCGAGGCCACGGCCGACGTCTTTCGCAAGTTGGGCTTGGAACAAGTGCCTGGTATCGGCTTGCTGCCTGCCACCGTGCCTGGCGCGTTCGGCGGCTGGGTCACCATGCTGCGTGACCACGGTACCTGGTCGCTGGCCGACGTACTGGCGCCGGCTATTGAATATGCGCGTAACGGCTTCCCGCTGGTTGGCCGTGCCGTGCAGGCGATCTATGCCGTTCAAGACCTCTTTCGCGAATACTGGCAAACGTCGGCTGAAGTCTGGCTGCCCGGTGGCCAGGTTCCCCGGCCCGGTGCCCTGTTCAAGCTTCCCAAACTGGCTGACACCTACGAACGCGTGGTGCGCACGGCGGAATCGGAAGGCGGCACCCGCACTGAAGTCATCGACGCCGCGCTGCGCTGCTGGTACCAAGGCTTTGTCGCCAAAGAGATCGACACCTACTATCGCAACGAGAAAGTACGCGACAGCACCGGCGAACTGAACGGCGGCCTGCTGCGTTACGAAGACATGGAGAACTGGCAGGCAGGCGTAGAAGACCCCGTCACACTCGATTTCGGCCGCTACACCGTTGCCAAATGCGGGTTTTGGAGCCAGGGCCCCGTGTTCCTGCAACAGCTGGGCATGCTGCGCCATGCAGGGCTCGAGAACCATGCGCCGCACACGCCCGGCTTCGTACACCGCGTCACCGAAGCGGCCAAGCTCGCCATGGCCGACCGCCTGGCCTGGTACGGTGACTCGCCGCACGCGAATCGCGAAGCTCAGATGGCCTTGCTCTCAGATGACTACCTGCGTGAACGCTGGAAGCTCGCGGGCGATAAGGCCTCTACCCAGTTTCAGCCCGGGCGCCCGTTGGGCCTTGACCCGCGCCTGCCCGACCTCGGCGTTTCCGAGCGCACACTGCGCACGGCCGACGCGCGTTTCGGCATTGGCGAACCCACGTTCGTGAACTTGCCGCCCGTGGAAGAATGGGCGGAACGCGAAGTTTTCGTGGGCGACACCTGCCACATCGACGTCATCGATCGCCACGGCAACATGGTTTCGGCCACGCCATCAGGCGGATGGCTGTCTTCCAGCCCCGTGATTCCCGCACTCGGGTTCGCCATCAGCACGCGCTTGCAAATGACCTGGCTCGACGAAGGCCTACCCAATACCGTGACGCCGAAGGTGCGGCCCTGCACCACGCTGTCGCCCTCGCTGGCGCTGCGCGACGGCGAGCCTTACATGGTTTTCGGCACCCCCGGCGGCGACCAGCAAGATCAGTGGTCGCCCGCATTCTTCCTGCGCCATGTGGTGCACGGCATGAACCTGCAGGAAGCCATCGATGCCCCCGCCTGGCACGTCGATCACTTCCCCGCTTCGTTCTGGCCGCGTAAGACCACGCTGAACCGCCTCTCGCTGGAATCACGTTTCCCTGAAGCCACCTTGGCCGCCCTGAAGGAAGCCGGCCATGAGTTGAAGGTGGGCGACCCGTGGTCGGAAAGCCGTATGGCCGCGTGCTCGCGCAGCTTTGACAAGGAAGGCCGCCTGATTCTGCGGGCCGGCGCGAATCCGCGCGGCATGCAGGGCTATGCAGTCGGCCGATGAGCGATAATCGTGAGCGCACTATTCACCAGGAACGATCTATGAGCCTTTCTCCGTTTCACCTTGCCATTCCCGTTCACGACCTGCCGGCCGCCCGCCATTTCTATGGCGAAGTGTTCGGCCTGCCGGAAGGCCGCTCAAGCGACCACTGGGTTGATTTCGATTTCTACGGCCATCAGTTGGTGATTCATGAACACCCGCAGATGCCCTATCAGGCCGGAGCCGGCACCAACGCCGTAGACGGACACGACGTACCGGTGCCGCATTTCGGTATCGTGCTGCATTGGGAGCAGTGGGAAGCTTTGGCCGAGCGACTGAAGTCGATGGGTACGAAGTTCGTGATCGAACCCTACATCCGCTTCAAGGGGCAGGTGGGCGAGCAGGCCACCATGTTTCTGCTCGACCCCTGTGGCAACGCACTCGAGTTCAAGGCGTTCAAGGATATGGGGCAGCTGTTCGCGAAATAAAGGGCGGCTTACTTAAAGCCCCCTATTCGCATAGGGGGATTCTTCGTCTCTGGTTTCTGACATGGCTTCGTGCATCGAGTCGGCCAGGCGCTGGTTCAGCTTTGCCTGCATGTGGGGGGACCAGCCCTGGGGCTCCGTCACATCCATCCAGGCGCGCACGTAGTGTTCCGGGGCGTACACATGGCCATAACCCATAGGTGTGGTGCCTGCCAGCCACATGTCTAACGCCAACTGCAACATGGTCACCACCGGATACCAGCGCAGTTCGGCCGATACGTCGGGCGCGCGCGGGCCGCTCAGCCAGGCTGGCGGGCGGTAGAAGCCGCGAGGGTCGAAGAACGTTACCGGGTCGCTGGCGTATTGCAGATACACCACCCGTATGGGGCCCCACGCCGTGCCAGCAGGCACCGGCGAGCCGCGCTGGTTCATGAAGCGGATGATCGAACCGTCGTGGAATTCCGGCAGCCACGCCGGCGAGTCTTCGTTGCGTTCGTGGGTCACGATGCGCCATAGGCTGTTGCGAAAGGTCGGGCCGCTCCATAGCGCCCCATCAATCGGATCGGAAATCATCTCGAAGAGTTGGGCCGAGCGTTCCGAGTTGTAGGCGCCGAGGCTCAAGCCGTGCAGATACAGCCGGGGGCGTTCGTCGCGGGGCAGCTTCGTCCAATACTCATAGATCTCCACGAACAACGCCCTGGCCACATCAACACCGTACTCGGGCTGAATGGCCAGCGACAACGGGCTCGAGAGATAGGAATATTGCACCGCCACACTTGCCACGTCGCCGTCGTGCAGATACTCGAGTGCGTCCATGGCGGCAGGGTCAATCCAGCCGGTGCCCGTGGGCATGATCACCACCATCACCGAACGATCGAAGGCATTCATGCGTAGCAGCTCGCCAAGAGCCAGCCGCGCGCGCTCCTCGGGCGTCTCGGCGGTGCGCAAGCCGGCATAGACGCGAATGGGCTCTAGCGCCGTGCGCCCGGTGATCTCGCGTATCTGAAGGGCAGTGGGGCCCGACGCAATAAATTCTCGGCCGGCCCGCCCCATCTCGCTCCATTTGATAGACGATTCGGCAGTGCCGCTGCGATAGGGCGAATCGGGCCGTGGTGCAGTGGGTTCGATCAGTGCGTCGCGCTGCCGATACGAGGAATCCATAACGTACAGCGCGCCACGGAATAAGACCCCGCTGGCGAGCGACCAGAACAGCACGCCTGCCACTAACAGACCCAGTACATTAGCCAGGCGGCGTGGCACGTAGCGGCGAATATGGCGAGACACCGCGCGCACCACCCGGCCGAAGAGCCGCGCCAAGCCGAGTAACAGCACGAACGACACTACTGCCAGCACGCATACCTTGAATGGATGGGCGCTATCGACCGGCTCCATCTCCATCAGCATCCGTATCGAGTTTTGCCAGTCGGTGGCCCGCCACAGGAAGACTCCTGCTACGACGGCGCATGAACCCAACACCGCAAGATTCACCGTTCGGCGCATGTGGGCGCCCGGCTCAGGCAGCTCCATATAGGCCCAAAGCCAGCGCCATAGCACGCCCAGCCCATAGCCCGCGGCAAAGCTAACCCCCGCCAGCAGGCCCTGCATGAGATAGGTGCGCGGTATGAGGCTGGGGGTGAGCGAGAACGCGAAAAATAAAGTTCCCAGCAGCAAGCCGACACCCGACAAGGTGCCCGCGAGGCTTCTCACCCTGTTATGGAACCGCCATGAAACGGTGGCGGCGTTCACCGAGTGACGTGGGCCAGCTGAAGGTATTCCGAATCTCTTTTGCATGCGAACGTGGTGGCGGCGCATTCAGAACGGCGCTGCCGATAGGCAACAGCCTTCATTATCGCTGATCGATACGCTATCTCCGCGTAGAATTCCAACCATGCGATACGGTAAGGCGCTGCTGGTCATTATGTTGCTCATCTGCCCACCGGCCGCAGCGCAGGAGTGCGTGGTGCTGCTGCATGGCCTCGCCCGTACGGAATCCTCGTTCTTCGTCATGGAAGAAGTGCTGGAAGCGTCGGGATACCAGGTCGTGAACGAAGGCTACCCATCAACGCGTGCACCCATCGAAGCGCTGCTCGACAATGTGCGCGAATCGGTCGCCCTGTGCGACGACGCCAACCGCCTGAGCTTCGTCACACACTCCATGGGCGGCATACTCGTGCGGGCCTGGCTCAAGAAGAACGCGCTCGAAACGCTGGGGCGCGTTGTGATGCTGGCACCCCCGAATCACGGCTCCGAGCTTGTTGACACCTACGGCGGGCTGGCACTGTTTGAGTTTCTGAACGGCCCGGCCGGCCTAGAGCTAGGCACTAAACCCGATAGCACACCGAACACACTTGGATTTGCCGATTTCGAGCTCGGCATCATCGCGGGCGACGAGCCGCTGAACCCCATATTGGCTGGCGCCTTCACCGGCCCGAACGACGGAAAGGTTTCAGTGGAAAGCACCCGGCTGGACGGCATGGACGACCATATTGTGCTGCCGGTGGATCACACCTTTCTGATGAACAATCCGCTAGTGATCGCGCAGACGCTGCATTTTCTGCGCCATGGCCGCTTCGACCATGACTTGCGCCTGCGCGATCTGTTCCAGCGAGTGCTAGACGACTGAGCGCCTAGTTCAAGAGCCCGCGCAGCACATATTGCATGATGCCGCCGTGCCGGTAGTAGGCCGCCTCGCTAGGAGTATCGATACGCACCAGCGCCTCGAATTCCGTTGAGCCGGCCCGAACCTTCACGGTATCGACGCGTGATGCATCGTTCAAGCGCGAGACGCCGATAATGTCGAAGGTTTCTTCGCCGGTGAGGCCCAGCGTTTCGGCATTCTGGCCATCCATGTACTGCAGCGGCAGCACACCCATGCCCAGCAGGTTGGAGCGGTGAATACGCTCGAACGATTCAGCAATAACGGCCCGCACA
>CAZPYF010000029.1:0-15104 GCA_964590015.1 uncultured Burkholderiaceae bacterium | reverse complement strand
TGACCTGGTTCTTCCAGCGCATGGAAAATCGCTATGCCAAATTCGATGAATAGCCCCATCGCCGCCGCGGAACACGATTCCCGAGAGGTCATGATCGAAGCCTGCGGCATCACCAAGGCGTTCAACCACGTACAGGTGCTGCAGGGCGTATCGCTCACCTTGCATAAAGGCGAGGTCGTCGCCGTGATCGGGCCGTCAGGCTCGGGCAAGAGCACCTTCCTACGTTGCCTGAACCACCTTGAAGTCATCGACGGCGGCAGCATCACCATCGAGGGCGAAGAGATGGCCACGGCCGTACCCGGCGGCCCCAGCCGCTACGTGGCCGATGCCGAGGTTCGCCGCATCTGTCGCAAGATGGGCATGGTCTTCCAGTCGTTTAATCTGTTCCCGCACATGACCGTGCTGGAAAACATCATCGAAGCGCCCATGACCGTCAAGCGCCTCTCGCGCCACGACGCGGTGGCGAAAGCCGAGGCGCTGTTGGAAAAGGTGGGGCTACAGGCCAAGCGCGACAACTACCCTGGCCGGCTTTCCGGTGGGCAGAAGCAGCGCGTGGCCATCGCTCGTGCGCTTGCCATGGAGCCCGACATCATGCTATTTGACGAGCCCACGTCGGCGCTTGACCCCGAGCTCACCGTGGAAGTGTTGCGCACCATGCGCCAGCTTGCAGAAGAGCACATGACCATGCTGGTGGTCACGCACGAAATGGGCTTTGCCCGCGAAGTGGCGCATCGAGTGATCTTCATGGACGACGGCCGCGTGGTCGAAACAGCCGATTCGGGCAGCTTCTTCAGCGCTCCTCAACACGAGCGAACCCGAGCCTTCCTGGGGCAGATGCTCTGATGCCGCATTAGAGCGGCGGCACTCCGGCGGCAGCGGCATTCGATGGCGTCGTTCGCCGATAGCGTTCGCCTGCCACATACGGTCATCAGTGTTCGGCACCGTTCATTGCCACGGCCGATCTGAGGCATACTGAACTTTTCCGGAACACGCGGGAGTGCTTCGGCCCCCGTTCGTATCATGTCGTCAGAACAGACCATCGACGCCGATCCAGGCCGCCGCAGCGCCGCGGCGACCGAGCAGAAGCGCCGCCGTCTGCGCATCGCGCGTCGGCGCGCCACCGGCTTGCTCATTGTGTTTGCCATTGTCTATGTGCTGGCCACGCGCTATGGTGCCCTGCATGGCTCGCTGGCCTGGGTGGCTGCGTTCTCGGAAGCCGCCATGGTGGGGGCGCTGGCCGACTGGTATGCCGTCGTGGCGCTCTTTCGCCATCCGCTGGGGCTGCGCCGCATGCCGCACACCGCCATCATCCCGCGCAACAAAGATCGCATTGCCGATAACCTCGGCGAATTCGTTCAAGGTGAGTTCTTTTCGCGCGAACGCATCGTGGCGGTGATCGACACCATCGACCCGGCGCGACGCGCGGCGGCGTGGCTTCGCCACCCGACTAATGCGGCGCGAGTCGCGGCCTGGCTGCGCAATGGCGCACGCAACGCGGGCGGCCTGCTCAATGAAGACGAGGTTCGCGCGTATCTGCAACGCACCGTATCGCGCCATGTCATGGCTACCGACCTGGCGGCGCTGGCCGGCCGTGTATTGGCCAGCCTGACGCGCAGCGGGCGCCACCAGGAAGTGCTCGACCTCTTGCTGCGCTATTCCGCCGGCCAGCTAAGGCGCCCGGAACTGCAGCAGACCTTGAACACGCTATTCGCTGAAAAGCTGCCGCTCTACTTCCCGAAGCTGAAACACTGGGCGGGTGCCAAAGGCGGTGAGTTCACGGCGCGCACGCTTGCCGAACTGCTGGAAGACGTTGAACAGACGCCCGACCACGCCTTGCGCGGCCACTTCGACACCTGGCTACAGGAATTCATCGACAAGCTGCAGCACGACCCCGATTATCGCTGGCGGCTCGAAGCGCTTACGCAGAAAATGGCCGAACATCCCGCCCTGCACCGCTATGTCGATGAAGTGTGGGCCGAATGGCGCGAAGCTGCCACCCGCGACCTGCATGCGCAAGACTCCCGCTTCGAAGCCTTCCTCTGCCGACAGGTATTACGCTTCGGCGACGTGCTGGAAGGTGACCCCGCCATGCGCCAATGGATCAATGACCGGGCACGCCGCTACGTACCGCAACTCGTGGAGCGGCATCGCGGCCGGCTCGGCCAGTTCATCGCCGACAAGATGAAAGAGTGGAACGAAAGCGAACTGGTCGAGAAGCTGGAACTGAATATCGGCGCTGATCTGCAGTACATCCGCATCAATGGCGCCGTGGTGGGAGGCTTGGTGGGGCTCGTGATTCACGCCGTCTCAATTTACCTGTAAGCCGTTGATTCGAATCACCTTACTCTTGAAACTGAGTTCATTGCCCCTATATGGTGGTTAAAGGCGGAGGCTCATGTCGGGCCTCGCTAAACCATTCGAGCAAGGAGCAACATATGAACCACCTTACAACACGGCGCGACCCGTTCGCAGACCTTCTACGTGGATTTTTCGTGCGCCCCATCGACTTCGATTTCAACACCTCGATGCAGGCGCCCGAGATGCGAGTCGACGTCAAAGAGAACGACGATCACTACGCGGTGCTGGCTGAACTGCCGGGCGTTAGCAAGGAAGACATCAATGTGAACATTGATGGTCAGATGGTGTCGATCAGCGCAGAGCGCAAGCAAGAAAAATCGGTGAAGGAAGGCGAACGTGTGCTGCGCACCGAACGTTACTTCGGCAAGGTCTCACGCAGCTTCCAGCTTGGCCAGGAAGTCGACGACTCCGCTGCCCAGGCGAAGTTCACCGATGGCGTGCTTGAACTGACTCTGCCCAAGAGGGCACCGGCACAGGCCAAGCGCCTCACGATCAACTAAGATCCCTGGCGGGTGGCGGCCGGAAGAGCCGGCGAGCACCGGCGAACTCCTGCAGCGCGGCTGATCCTTTGCGGTCAGCCGCGCTTTTTTTGCCGCTGCTTATAGCTTGCCCCGGCCAGTATCAGTTGGGGCGAGTTAAAGTTGCGGGGCGTCACACCATCCGCCGCCCAGCGCAGGCGGCGCCATATCGGAGAGGCAGTTCAATGAGTGAAGGGAAATTCGCGCTCGTCACGGGCGCAGGTTCGGGCATCGGCCGGCATGTGGCCGTGGCCCTCGCGAAAGACGGCTACACCGTGGCCATGGCGGGCCGGCGTATAGATGCACTGGAGGCCACCGCCCAGGCCTGTAGCGAGACCGGCGCTCGCTGCCTCGTGCAGTCAACCGATGTCGGTGATCCGCGTAGCGTCGATCACCTGTTCCAGCGAATCCGTGATGAATTCGGCCGTCTCGACGTCCTGTTTAACAACGCCGGCGTCTTCACGAAGCCCGCTAGCATCGAAGACGTTTCCTTCGACGACTGGAAAGCCTCCCTCGATGTGAACCTCACGGGGTACTTTCTCTGCACGCAGGGCGCCTTCCGCCTCATGAAGTCGCAGCAGCCCCGGGGTGGGCGCATCATCAACAATGGCTCGATCTCGGCGCACGCGCCCCGCCCGCTCGCGACCTGCTACACCACCACCAAGCACGCCGTCACCGGCCTCACGAAAGCCACCTCACTCGATGGGCGCGCTCATGACATCGCGTGCGGGCAGATCGACATCGGCAATGCGGCCAGCGAGATGACCGACATCATGCGAACCGGCGTGATGCAGGCCGACGGCAGCATCCGCCCGGAGCCGCTTATGGACGTCGGGCACGTGGCTCAAGCCGTGGTCTACATGGCCGGATTGCCGCTGGAAGCCAACGTGCAATTCATGACGGTCATGGCCACAAACATGCCTTTCATCGGGCGCGGCTGACCCGCCAGCCGGCCGACAGACTCGGGTAAACCCGTAAGCAAGCTGTTACACTGCGGTCTTCGCGTTCCCCTCCTGCGGAGCGCTGTGTTCGTTCCTTCGGAGACTTCAGCATGGCCGGCACTCTGGCAATCATCGTCTCCCTGATATTGCTGATGTACCTTGCTTATCGGGGTATTACCGTACTGCTGCTGGCGCCGCTCATGGCTGGGCTGGCAGTGCTGCTGTCGGGCGAAATCGGTATTTTTCTGCCGATCTATACCGACACGTTCATGAAAGCGTTGGGTGGCTACGTCATCCAATTCCTGCCTATCTTCCTGTTGGGCGCGCTATTTGGCCAGCTCATGGCCGACTCAGGCGCGGCCAACACCATTTCTCGGTGGATCGTTGAGAAGTTAGGCGAGAAGCACGCCATTGTCACAGTCGTGCTGGCCTGTGCCATTCTGACCTACGGCGGTGTATCGCTGTTCGTAGTGGCGTTCGCCATCTACCCCATTGCTCGCGATCTATTCCAGGAAGCTGATATTCCCAAGCGGCTCATTCCTGCCACCATTGCATTGGGGTCGTTCACCTTCACCATGACGGCGTTGCCGGGAACCCCGGCAATCCAGAACGCGATTCCAATCCCCTATTACGGTACCAACGTATTTGCCGCCCCGGGGCTGGGCATCATCGCAGGCTCGATCATGTTGGGCCTCGGGCTGTGGTGGCTGCACAGCCGTTCTGCCAGAGCCCGCGTAGCCGGCGAAGGCTATGGTGACCACGCGCAAGAGGAAACCGAACCGGTTGCCGGTGCTACGGCGGCTACGACCGACAGCGCCCTCTCGCGCATGCCGCTCGCGCTGGCCCTGCTGCCACTACTGCTGGTGATCGGTGTCAACGCGCTGTTCACGTATGTCGTGTTCCCGAACATGGACACCGCGTTCATTACCGATCAATTCCCGAATCTCGAGCCGTCTAAAATCGCCGGCTTGTGGGCGCTGATCATTGCGCTGGTCACCGCCTGCGCCACACTGGTTGTCGTGCGTCTCGGGCACTGGTCCGATTTGCGCGGCACGGTGAACAAGGGCGTGTTCGGCTTTATGCTGCCGCTGTTCAACACGGCTTCCGAAGTGGGCTACGGCGCGGTGATCGCCGGCTTGGCGGGCTTTGCGATCATTCGCGACGCCGTGCTGAATGTCACGCCACACAACCCGCTGATTTCCGAAGCCATTGCCATGAACGTACTGGCCGGGATCACGGGTTCGTCGTCGGGCGGCTTGAGTATCGCGCTGCAAACGTTGGGCTCCGACTACTTGCGCATGGCCCAAGAAGCGGGCATTAGCCCCGATTTGATGCACCGCGTAGCAGTAATGGCGGCCGGTGGCTTCGACACGCTGCCACACTGCGGCGCCATCATCACGTTGCTGTCGATTTGCAAGCTCACGCACCGTCAGTCGTACCTCAACATTGCGGCCGTCACCATGGGCGGCCCGTTCATCGCACTCGTTTCGGTCATCACGCTGGGAACTCTGTTCGGCAGCTTCTGACCACCCTTACCGCGCAGGCGCCGCAATCGAGCGGGTCTGCGCACCCCGACGCCTGCCGTCCTGCCCTGCTCCCCGCCTCAACCCGTCCCGTCCCGCTCCCCGCCTCGTCCCGCGCCTCGTCCCATCGCCTCCCCCTTTCCTTCCACCCTTCCTTCCCCTGTACTTCCCTCTATTCGCGCCCGAACACCCGTTCCACGTTGCGCTGCAGCATTCTGCAGTTCGCCACCAAACCGTCAGTGATTCCCCTAGTTCGCGGCTATAACCCTACTGATTGGGGTGTTTTTCCCGTGGGAGTCGCTATACTGAATTCAACGTTTGAAGCCTAAATACTTTTGACATTCGCAGCATGAACACGATGACATATTGAAAAAAGGGTGCACCAAGCCCCGCGCTTGACCCGCCCCGAGACAAGGAGGTACGCATGCAGTTGCTGGCTACAAAACAAGAATCACAGCTTTTGACGCACCCCAACCTCGACCTGCGCCGATACGCAGGCCTGTGGCATGAGTATGCGCGGTTGCCTAACGGCTATCAGGTCGACTGCACCGGCGATGTCACCGCCGACTACACCCTGCGCGACGACGGCAGCATGGACGTTCAGTTCAGCTGCGCGAACACGCATTGCGAGATTCTGAGCGCCGTAGCCGAGATGCGGCCGTCGCGACGGTATCAACCACACGATCCTGCAAAGCTCGAAATCCGCTTCGACTCCGACTGGCTGTCAGCCCCTTCGTCGGTGTGGCGCGACCACTGGATCTTGTATGTCGACCCTGATTACCAGCACGCCATCATCGGTACCCCCGATCGCCGCTGCCTGTGGATGATGGGCCGCGAGCGCGTACCCAATCGTGAAGCCTTGCAGCAGATGCTGCGCTACGCCGCGCAGCTGGGCTTCAAGGTGAACCGCGTACTGCGCACGGGCGAAACCGGCTAACTCGGTTTTGACACCTGCTGCGTCACGTACGCCGCCACCTCACGCAATAGTTCCGTGAGGTGGGCTTGCAGCGGCGTAAACCCGCCGTTCTTTGCTCGCGTGAGCTCATCCATGTACACCGGGCGCCGGATCTCGATCTGCAAGCTATGCCGGCGCTCTGCCGGCCGCCCGATCTGAGCGATGAGTTGCACGCCCTTGTACGGGTCGTTACGGGCGACCGTATAGCCCTTCCCAAGCAAGAACTTTTCAATCAAGGCAACGAATTCCGGCTCGCACGTCGTGCCATCACGGTCGCCCAGAACAAAGTCGGCAAGCGGGCGGGCCGGGTCGAGCCCAAGCCGCTCGTAGGCGTCGTTGGGCATGGAGTGAAGGTTCAAATGCCATAAGGTGCCGAACTGCGCATAGCGCTCGCTGACCAGCTCGTCGAGCGCCTGGTGATAGGGGCGGTAGCAATTGTCGATGCGGGCCTGGATCTGAGCCACCGTGAGCGGCCGATCATAGATGGGGGTGCGCGGGTCGAGGCGGGTCCAGATCAGGCCTTTGCCGAGCCGGGTCTTCTCGCCGGGTGCCAGTGGTTCGGGCCATTCGCCGTCGATCACCTCGGGATCAAGGTCTTGCAACGTGCGGTTAGGGTCGATATACGTGCGCGGAAAGCACGCGGCCAATAGTGTGGCGCCCACCTCAGGGGCGGCCTCCCAAAGCGTATCGACATGGGTGTCTTCGCCTTGCCGGAGCAACGCACGGGGAACGACAGCATTGAAATCAGCCGGATACGCGACCCCGCTGTGCGGCGAATCGCATATCAACGGGATAAGCGGCCCCGTGGGGTCACGACGTATGAAAGCCTGCTGCAAACTCTGCGTTGAAGTCATAAGCCACCCTCAGTCGGAAGTCACGCCAGTATACGGTCAGTTATGGCAGCCCCAGCATCGGTCGCTCTTCGACATAGCGCAGCAAAAAGGCCTGGAAGCTTTCGGCAGCCGGTGACAACGACCTGCCCTGCCGCGTGAACACGTAGAAGTGGCGGAATACCTCGGGTTCAAACAACGGCCGCATCTCCAACCCATAAAGCTTCACCAGCGACGCGGCGTAACTGATGCAGACAGTGATGCCCATGCCTGCATTCACCATCGCCAAAGCCGTCGACATAAAGGCGACCTCATGCGCAGGAGCGAAGCTGAGCCCCCGATTAGCCGCCCGCAAGTCGACGGCCAGCCTCTCTGTAAACTGGCCTTGCAACGTCGTGAGCGGATAAGGCCGCAAATCGCGCCAGCGCACAACATCGAGTTCTGCCAGCGCATGCCCCGGTGGAAACACCACCATGAAAGGGCCCTTGAACAGGGTCGTGGCGGAAATATCGGAATTCGGATCGCGCTCCGGCCCGATACCGAAATCAACTTCGCCCGAAAACACGCGCGACATCACGCTTTCCACGGCGCAGTCGACCAGTTTTACGCGAATCGCCGGTTGCTCTGCGGCATAGGCGGCCACTATCTCGGGCAGCAGGGTCGACGCCATGAGCTGTGGCGCGGCGATGCGTACGAGACCCGTCTTGAGCGCCTGGCGCTGCGCCACCTCGTCCATGACGCGATCAAGATCGTTCAGAATCTTTTCCACCAGAGGGTACAGGTCACGCCCCACATCAGAGAGCCGGGTGCGGCGCGTGCTGCGGTCGATTACGCGTAAGCCGAGCGCCGATTCCAGCTCTTTGATCAACCCGCTGAGCGCCGACTGCGTGATGAACAGGCTCTCTGCTGCCAAGGTGAAGCTGCCCGTGCGCGCCACGGCCACGAAGGCTCTAAGCTGCCGCAGCGTTACATTCATGAGCTAATCCGATATATTGATTAATAAATACTGTTGGAATGATAAATCAGCTTGAAGTCTAATACATTCATCGGCTTACAGATCAGGAGACCCGTATGAAAGTCAATGGAATTCACCACGTCGCATACCGCTGCAAAGACGCCAAGGAAACGGTGGAGTGGTACACCAAGTACCTGAACATGAACTTCATTCTGGCCATCGCAGAAAATGAAGTGCCCTCAACCAAAGAGCCCGATCCCTACATGCACATCTTCCTCGACGCCGGGGGCGGCAATGTGCTGGCTTTCTTCGAACTGCCCACCAAACCTGAAATGGGTCGCGACGCGAACACGCCGGCCTGGACCCAGCATTTGGCCCTCAAGGTCGACTCGATGGATGCGTTGCATGAAACCAAAGCGAAGCTCGAAGCCGACGGCTATAGCGTGATCGGGCCTACCGACCACACCATCTTCAAATCGATCTATTTCTTCGACCCGTCAGGGCATCGACTTGAGTTGGCCTACGACATGGGCACACCCGCCATGCACCAGAAGCTCGACGAAGTGAAGTGGGACATGCTGAACGAATGGGCCGAAACCAAGCGCGCACCCCAGCATGCGGCGTGGATGCACGACGGCAGCTTCAGCGAAGCTTGAACGCTGTTTCGTGGCTGCGCCGGCACGCGCCTCCCAGGCAGCGTGCCCGCAGCAGACAAAGGGCGCCGACATAATCGGCGCCCTTTTCATTTTTGGCACGACGGCAGCGCTATTCGTCGAGCGTGAAGCCCACTTTCACTGTAACTTGCCAGTAGGCCACCTTACCCTCGCGCACATGGCCACGCGTTTCCACCACTTCGAACCAGCTGACATTGCGAACCGTATCGCTTGCCCGTTCGATGGCCGTGGTGATGGCGTGCTCGATACTGGTTTCAGATGAACCGGTGAGCTCGATGCTTTTGTAAACGTGATTACTCATTCAGGACTCCCTTTAAGAATGGGGCTGGACGCCAGCTGCTGGTGCACCGACTTGAGCGCCTGTGGCACGGTTGCGCCGAGCGTGTCGAAGAGCTCGGCATGCAGCGCGAGTTCACGCTGCCAGGCGTCGGGGTCGATGCGTGTGATGCGTTCAAAGGCCTCGGCACCGAAATCCAGGCCCTTCCAGTTAATGTCGGAATGCTGCGGCACGATGCCGAACAGGCGGTCTTCGCCTTGAGCGCTGCCCTCAAGTCGGCGGAATATCCATTCAAGCACGCGCATGTTCTCGCCGAAACCCGGCCAGATAAAGCGGCCGTCGTCATCGGTCTGAAACCAGTTCACGCAATAAATGGCCGGCAAAGTAACACCCGAGCGCTCAAACCGCTCGCCCAGAGATAGCCAGTGTGCAAAGTAGCGGCTCATGTCATAGCCGCAAAACGGCAGCATGGCGAAGGGGTCGCGGCGCACCACGCCCTGCGCCCCCACGGCCGCAGCGGTGGTTTCCGACCCCATGGTGGCCGCCATGTACACCCCTTCCACCCAGTTGCGCGCTTCGGTAACCAGCGGCACGGTATCGGAGCGACGACCACCGAATACAAAGGCATCGATCGGTACGCCCGCGGGGTCGTCCCAGGCGTCGTCAATGACCGGGTTCTGGTCGGCGGCCACCGTGAACCGGGCATTGGGGTGGGCCGCCTTGCGCCCACAACCCGGGGTCCAGTCGCGGCCCTGCCAGTCGAGGCAATGCTCGGGTTCAGGGCCCATGCCTTCCCACCAAACGTCGCCGTCGTCGGTCAGCGCCACATTGGTGAAGATCACGTTTTCGCGAAGCGCGGCCATGCAATTCACATTGGTCTTGTCGCTGGTGCCCGGCGCGACACCGAAGTACCCCGCCTCGGGGTTGATGGCGTACAAGCGGCCGTCGCGACCCGGTTTGATCCAGGCAATGTCGTCGCCAATGGTGGTGACCGACCAGCCATTGAGCGGTGCCGGTGGCACCAACATGGCGAAATTGGTTTTGCCGCAGGCCGAGGGGAACGCCGCCGCAATATGCCGTTTATGCCCTTCGGGCGACGTGACGCCGAGAATGAGCATGTGCTCGGCCAGCCAGCCCTCGTCACGGCCCATAGTCGACGCTATACGCAGTGCGAGACATTTCTTGCCCAGCAGCGCGTTGCCGCCATAGCCCGAACCGAACGACCAGATTTCGCGCGTTTCCGGGTAATGAACGATGTACTTCACCGGGTTGCAGGGCCAAGGCACGTCGGGCTGGCCGGCCGCCAGCGGCTTGCCGACTGAATGCACGCAGGGCACGAAAAAGCCGTCTTCCCCGAGCACGTCGTATACGGCGCGGCCCATGCGGGTCATGAGCCGCATATTCACCACGACGTAGGGAGAATCAGTGAGCTCGACCCCGATCTGCGCGATGGGCGATCCGAGCGGCCCCATGGAGAACGGCACCACATATAGCGTACGGCCGCGCATGCAGCCGCGAAAGAGCCCGTTTAACGTACTGCGCATCTCGTCGGGCGCCACCCAGTTGTTGGTGGGGCCGGCGTCTTCCTCGCGCTGGCTGCAAATAAAGGTGCGATCTTCGACACGAGCGACGTCATCAGGATCCGACCAGGCGAGCCACGAATTGGGCCGCTTTTCAGCGTTAAGCCGGCGCAAGGTACCGGCCGCCTCGAGCTCGTGGCAGAGGCGTTCAGACTCTTCTGCCGAGCCGTCGCACCAGTGGATGGCGTCGGGCTGAACCAGCGCGGCAATGCGCGCCACCCATCGTTTCAACCCCTCATGCTTCACCCACTCAGGTACTTCCGACCCAAACCTCTGCGCCACTTCCGACTCGACATTCGGGTTCTGCGTGCCGATGGTATCCATTGCCGTCGATTCTCCCCTGAAAAAGCCCTAGTGTGCTCAAAATATCGCACGTTCACCAGGGTAGATACACGGAGTCACCACGCTAGCGCGGCGCTGAACTCGAAGTACCGGTCTGCCCCAAGGATTCTTGCGAACGAGAGGCCCCCGGCGTACCCGTGATGCCTGACGGGCGCGTGGTGTCGGCCGCCCCCGGAAGCGGGTTACGTTGGATCTGGCCGTCTTGGCGCGCGTCGTGCAGCCCGCGTCGCTGTATGCGTTGGCCGTCATCCTCGGGCCGCATTTCGTGAGTAGGCTGGCGTTCGAGCATAGGATGTTCGATTGTGTCGGGTCGCGCGTCTTGAGCCGATTCGCTCGAGCGCTGCGGCGACGAATTCTGGATGGGTTGGGCGCTCACCGCCGAGGCCAGGCCCAGGTATACCGCGCTAAGCGCATAAAACTTTCCAAGGTGATTCATTCAAGTGCTCCTATCACGACCGCCCATCAAGCAATCAGCGTGCCGCTCGCGGCGTCGGCCCGCCGCTTGCTCGCGACCGGCCAATCGCCCACGGGGCAACACGCGCGGAGCTTTAAGCTATGAATGAAATCGAGAAGGTGGCGCAGTACATGCGCGAGCACAAACTAGTGATGGTGACGGCGGAATCCTGCACGTCAGGCCTGATTGCCGCAACGCTGGCCGACATTCCAGGCGCAGGGCAACTGCTAGATTGCGCCTTCGTGACCTATTCCGTCGAAGCCAAACAGCGCTGCCTCGGTGTCAGCGAACTCACCATCATGAAGCACAACCTCACCAGTGAAGCCGTAGCGCGCGAAATGGTGCTTGGGGCGCTGAACCGCAGCCGGGCCAATGTGGCTATTGCCAACACCGGCGTCGTCGACGACACCGACGACGAGATCCCGGCAGGGACCCAATGTTTCGCGTGGGCGTTTCGTTCGAACAGTGTGCAGGAAGGCATTGCGGTGACCTCGGAGACCCAGCGCTTCCAGGGCGACCGAGTGCAAATCCGCGAGCAGAGCGCCGCGTTTGCCTTAAGCCGAATACCGGTCTATCACGCCCAACACAATTGAAGAGTCAAATATTTTAATCCGGCCGCGATGTCAGAGCCGTGATACCCGACTAAATCGTAAATCATACAGTCATGCTGCTGCCTTTCCGTTGCGGCTTTGATTCTTATCAAATCCGAACTACGGAACGCATGATGAGATACCCTATATAAAAACCTTTTCCTTTATAGGGGAACTACTATGTATCAACGCATCACTGCCGTCGTTCTATCGGCTTTTGCCATGGGCGGATCCGCCATGGCTGCCGACATCAATGTCGAGGAACTCCGCAGCCTTTCCAACAATCTGTTCAAGCCGATTCCCACCGCCGAAGTCGTCATCAAGGAAAAAGGCCTCACTCCGGAACAGATTGAGCTGGGCCAGTGGCTATGGTTCGAGCCGCGCCTGTCGAAGAGCCATATCATCACCTGTAACACCTGCCACAGCGTGGGTACCGGCGGTGCCGACAACATTCCCACTTCGGTGGGCCATGGCTGGCAGCACGGGCCACGCAACTCGCCTACCGTGCTGAACGCGGTGTTCAACATCGCCCAGTTCTGGGACGGCCGGGCCGCCGACCTTGCTGAACAAGCGAAAGGGCCGGTGCAGGCCAGCGTTGAAATGAATGCTACGCCCGACCTGGTGGAAGAAACGCTGCGCAGCATCCCCGCCTACCAAGATAAATTTGCTGCAGCGTTCCCGGGCGAGAAAGACCCCGTGAATTTCGACAATATGGCCGAAGCCTTGGAAGCCTTCGAATCCACGCTCGTTACACCCAACTCGCGTATGGATCAGTTCCTGGCCGGCAACGACACCCTCAATGACCAAGAACTTAGTGGCCTCAAGCTGTTCATCGACAAGGGCTGCATTGCTTGCCACTCAGGCGTGAACTTCGGCGGCCAGAACTACTATCCCTTCGGCTTGGTCAAGCGCCCCGGCGCCGACATCCTGCCTGAGGGCGACCGTGGCCGCTTCGATGTGACCAACACGGCTTCCGACGAGTACGTATTCCGTGCCGGCCCGTTGCGCAACATCGCCCTCACCGCGCCCTACTTCCATAGCGGCGAAGTGTGGAGCCTGGAAGAGGCGGTGGCCCTCATGGGCACCAGCCAACTGGGCACTGAGCTGAACGACTCCGAAGTGAAGGCCATTACCGCCTTCCTGCACACTCTCACGGGTGAGCAGCCTCAGGTGGTCTACCCGATCTTGCCCGCCAGCACGCCTGACACCCCGCGCCCATCGCGCATGTAACGCCACCGCCGTGCCGTTATTGCGCGGCCGGGTAGACGGGTAGGGCCCGCTTATGTGCGGTACGGCGGAACGTGGCCAGTATGGTTTCGTACGCCGTATCGGAGACAGCCTTGCCTTCCAGAAAGTCGTCGATATCGTTGTAGCTCACGCCCATGGCGACTTCGTCGGGCCGCAGGGGAGTAAGGGATTCCAGGTCGGCTGTAGGCACTTTATTCACCTGTTCAGGCGGCGCGCCCATGGCTTGGGCCAGGGCACGCACGCGCCGCTTGGTCAGGCCCGTGAGTGGCGTAATGTCGGCGCCACCGTCGCCGTACTTCGTGAAGAAACCCATTAACGCTTCGGCGGCCTGGTCGGTACCGATAACCAAGCCTTGGCGCGCACCGGCCACGGCATACTGGGCGATCATGCGTTGACGTGCCTTGATGTTGCCCAATACAAAGTCTTGTTGCGCGTCGTCTTTGAAGACCATGCCGGCCGACAGCAGCTTCTCAATAATCGAGTCGCTGGCCGGCTTGATGTCGACAACCAGCGTTTCGTCGGGCTGGATCACGCTGAGGCTCAGTTGGGCATCGGATTCGTCGCGCTGTTCGCCGTACGGCAGTCGCATGGCGACGAACGTGGCGTCATGCCCGCGTGCCCGGCTTTGCTCAACCGCGCGCTGGGCCAGGCAGCCGCCAACCAGCGAGTCGACGCCGCCACTGATGCCCAGCACCAGCGTGCGCATGCCGGTGTACTGCAGGTAATTCGCCAGGAACTCGGTGCGCCGCTCAACCTCGTGATGCGCGTCGAAATCGGGGCTGACGCAAAGCTCTGCGATGATATCGCGCTGTTGCGCGCGCTGTTCAGGTGTTGCCACGTGTTCGTCCTCGCAAAAGTTTCAGAAACGATCGAGCACGGCGCCCGTACTGGCCGTCGACACGTTAAAGGCGAACTTGGCCTGGACGCCCCGGGTGTAGCGGGGTGGCGGTGCCGACCACGCCGCACGCCTGCGCGTGAGCTCGTCATCGGGGACATGCAATTCCAGAGCCTGACGATGCGCATCGATGGTGATGCGGTCGCCTTCCTGCACCAGCGCGATGCAGCCGCCGTCGGCGGCTTCGGGTGTGACATGCCCCACCACCATGCCCCAGGTACCGCCCGAGAAGCGGCCATCGGTAATCAGCCCGACCGAGTCGCCCAGGCCGGCGCCGATGAGCGCGCTGGTAGGCGCCAGCATTTCCGGCATTCCCGGGCCGCCGCGCGGGCCGAGATAGCGCAACACCATGATGTCGCCCGCCACAATACGCCCATCAAGAATGGCGGCCAACGCCGACTGTTCGTCATCGAACACTTTGGCCGGGCCCGACATGACGGGGTTCTTTAGACCGCTGATTTTGGCAACAGACCCTTCCGGGGCGAGGTTGCCCTTCAGAATGGCCAAGTGCCCTTCCGCGTACAACGCGCGGTCGAGCGGCCGTATGACATCTTGGCCCTCCGGCGGCTGTGACGGTATATCAGCCAGCGTTTCGGCAATGGTGTGACCGGTGATGGTCATACAGTCACCATGCAGCAAGCCGGCATCGAGCAGCAACTTCATCACTTGCGGCACCCCACCGGCACGATGGAAATCCACGGTGAGGTAATGGCCGCTGGGTTTCAGGTCGCAGAACACCGGCACCTTGTGGCGTACGCGTTCGAAGTCGTCGATCGTCCACTCGACATTGGCCGCATGAGCGATGGCCAGCAGGTGTAGCACCGCATTGGTGGAACCGCCTAGCGCCATGACCACCGCCACCGCGTTCTCGATGGCTTCACGGGTGATGATGTCGCTGGGTTTGAGATCGCGCTCAATAGCCTGCAGCAGCACCGTGCGGGATGCCGGGGCAACAAGGAACCTG
>CAZPYF010000028.1:0-15338 GCA_964590015.1 uncultured Burkholderiaceae bacterium | reverse complement strand
ATGCCCTGGGTGATGACCTTGGTGTCTTTATTGATGAGAATCGACATTTCTGAATCCTTCCTGTGCTTACTTGCCTACGGCCGCGACGACCTTGGTGGCGGCTTCCGCCATAGTGTCTGCGCTGATGATGGGCAGACCCGATTCGGCGAGCATCTTCTTGCCGAGGTCTTCGTTGGTTCCCTTCATGCGCACGACCAGTGGCACGCTCAGGTTCACCGCGCGGCAGGCGGCAATGACACCCTCGGCAATCACGTCACAGCGCATGATGCCGCCGAAGATGTTGACCAGAATGGCCTTCACGTCATCGTTCTTGAGCATGATCTTGAAGGCTTCGGTCACCTTCTCGGCCGTTGCACCACCGCCGACGTCGAGGAAGTTGGCCGGCTCGCCACCGAACAGCTTGATGGTGTCCATAGTGGCCATGGCCAGGCCTGCACCGTTTACCAGGCAACCAATGTTGCCGTCGAGCTGGATGTAAGCGAGGTCGAATTTGCTGGCTTCGATTTCTGCCGGATCTTCTTCGTCGAGATCGCGGTACTCAACGATTTCCGGGTGACGGAACAATGCGTTGGAATCGAAATTGAATTTTGCGTCGAGCGCAATGATGTTGTTCTGGCTGTCGCGGTTCAGCGGATTGATTTCCACGAGTTCCGCATCGGTTTCCATATAGCATTGGTACAACTTCTGGAAGACGTCAACAGCTTGATCAAGCGAGGCTTCGGGCAGTTCGATGGCTTTCGCAATCTTGCGAGCCTGCTCGTCGGTGAATCCGACCAGTGGATCGATGTACTCGGTAATGATCTTTTCAGGCGTGGACTCGGCCACTTCCTCGATGTCCATACCGCCCTCGCTCGACGCGATGAAGGCAATCTTCTGGGTGGCGCGGTCGGTCACGACCGAGACGTAATATTCTTTCTGAATGTCGGCGCCGTCTTCAATATAGAGGCGACGAACCTTCTGGCCTTCGGGGCCGGTCTGGTGGGTCACGAGCTGCATGCCAAGGATCTCAGAGGCGAGCTGGCGCACTTCGTCGATCGAGCGAGCCAGCTTGACACCACCACCCTTGCCGCGACCACCGGCATGGATCTGTGCCTTGACGACCCAAACAGGGCCGCCCAGCTTTTCGGCCGCAGCCACGGCTTCATCGACGGAGAAGGCTGGAATGCCTTTGGGCACAGTCACGCCAAATTTCTTCAGCAGTTCCTTGCCTTGATACTCGTGAATTTTCATTGATTACCTGTCAGACGTAGAAATGGATTTAACGTAGCGCCGTTGCTGCGAGCGCCCGCACGCACACGTGCTTGTTGCCCACGGGATTAATTTTCGACCGGCGTAACATACCACCGCGGATAAAACTCTTTCACTACCGGGCCATCGAGACGCAATGCGTGACAGCCTTCCAGCTGGAACGGACGCGTATTTTCGTCGCCGGACTCCTCGTGCTCGCGCCGCCGCCCCGATAGCGACTGAACCGCGACCGTGGGCAACACATAAGACAGTTCAGTCATGTGTGTACAGCCCGCCGTGCGGCTGAAACGCCGCTTCACTGCATCGCGAAAGCCCTTCAAAAGGTTCAACCCAACAAGACCTTCGTACTCAGGTTCAATGGCCGAGCAATGCCGATCATAAGGCGCCGCTTCGTAGCTTGCTTGTGCCGCAGTGATGGTGAAGCTTTCATCAAAGGTGACACGCAACCGCATGTGGTGAACCGGGTCGCCGGCACGGCGCACGCCATCTTCAGGGTTTCGCAGTGGAAAATCGTAATGCTTGAAATCAACGAGTTCTGCTTCGAGATCCCATTGGCCATCGGCGCGAGAAAAAGCATCTACACGCACGGTACGCGTGTGCAGCGCTTCGCGTTCGACTTCCGGTGCGGGCAAGGACATGGGTGAGAGTGTTCTGGTCGGAAAAAAACCGTCTAAGTATAGCGCAGGCGGTTCAGGAGTCATCAAATGACAGGGAGTCGGGCGCTGGATCGATGCCCCGCCCGGAGAGGATGCTGCGTAAACAGTCGGGCGAGAAACCGCGGGCGGCCATGTAGCGGTACTGACGCGCATATTCGGTGGCGTCGGCCGGAGCAGAACCGAAGCGTTTCAGCCAGACTTCATGTGCGCGTTGAAGTTCGGTTGCACGCAGCCTTTCGGCGACTTCGGTAAGGGTGTCGTCGGGCATGCCGTGCTGACGCAATTCCTGCATGATACGCCGAGTGCCGTGGCGCGGTGCGCGGCGGTGTACCAGACTTTCGGCGAAGCGCTGCTGAGAAAGCCAGTTGTCGCGCTCTAGTTCGTTCAGCAGCGCGTCGAGTTCGGCCGGCTCTTCGCAATGACGCGCGAGCTTACGAGCCAGTTCGGCCCGCGAATGCTCGCGCCGGGAAAGCAGCCCAATGGCCCGGGCTTTGAGGGAAAGGCGGCCCCCCGCTCGTGCCATGCTGGACCTTACTCTTCGACTTGAGGGGCCTTTGCGGCGGGCGCGGCGCCCGACTGTAGGGCAACGCCCAACTGCTCGCGGACACGGTTCTCGATCTCGAAGGCCATTTCGGGATGCTCGCGCAGGTATTCGCGTACGTTGTCTTTGCCCTGCCCGATACGCGTACCGCTATAGCTGAACCATGCGCCGGCCTTGTCGACAATGCCGGCCTGCACGCCAAGGTCGATGATTTCGCCTTCGCGGGAGATGCCCGCACCGTACATGATGTCGAACTCGGCCTGCTTGAAGGGCGGTGCCACCTTGTTCTTGACGACCTTCACCCGGGTCTCGTTGCCAACGACTTCGTCGCCCTTCTTGATGGCGCCGATACGACGGATATCGAGACGAACCGACGAATAGAACTTGAGGGCGTTACCGCCTGTGGTGGTTTCTGGGTTGCCGAACATGACGCCGATCTTCATGCGAATCTGGTTGATGAAGATGACCATGCAGTTGGCACGCTTGATGGTGGCCGTGAGCTTGCGCAAGGCTTGGCTCATGAGGCGCGCCTGCAAACCCGGCAGCGAGTCGCCCATATCACCTTCGATTTCGGCCTTGGGCGTGAGCGCCGCCACCGAGTCGATAACGATGAGGTCGATGGAGCCCGAGCGCACCAGCGCGTCGGTGATTTCGAGAGCCTGCTCGCCCGTATCGGGCTGGGAGATCAGCAGGTCTTCAAGGTTGACGCCCAGCTTAGAAGCGTACTGAACATCAAGCGCATGCTCGGCGTCGATAAAGGCGCACGTACCGCCCAGCTTCTGCATTTCGGCAATGACCTGAAGCGTGAGCGTGGTTTTGCCCGACGACTCAGGGCCGTAGACTTCAATGACTCGCCCCCGTGGCAAGCCGCCGACGCCCAGCGCAATATCGAGCCCCAGCGAGCCGGTGGACACCACCTGTATGTCGTGCTCGACCTTGTCGTCGCCATAACGCATGACCGAACCCTTGCCGAACTGCTTTTCAATTTGGGACAGGGCGGCGGCGAGCGCTTTAGCGCGTTCGGAGCTGGCTTTGCTGGTTTTGTCGTCCATTTAGGATCCTTACGAATGACTGTTAGGCGGGCCGGGCGCACGATGCGCCGATGCATGCCGGCAATTATTGCATCAAATTATACTGTATATATACACAGATACCCACACTTGCCGTGAGGAACGGTCGGTAAGCACCGCCCCCGCCCAGATCGGCCTGGCGCTGCAAGGGCCAAATGGCGTAGATCCGTCTCCAAGTTGTGTGCCGGGCATGATTTACCTTCGTAATTTCGCAGGTGGATCATTCCGACTCGGCATTCAGGCCATCGTCAGCGTTACCGCCCTAGAATCTGTGCATGGAAGCAGCCCGTGGGGTTGGCAGAACGCCGCCCTATACGGTCGCTCTTACTTCCATCGGCGCTGCCGTGCGCCCCGCGAGCAAGATCGTCACGGTAGCAGCTGCCTTACAGGCCTGTAGCCTTCTTGGCTTCAGGCCTTCTTTTTTGCCGCTTTCGGTCGCCGCAATGGTTCGGCATACAATCGATGCCTTCGCCGCGGCCTGCCCTCATTGGCGCCGTCGACCCATTCCCTCTCACATCAAATTCTCTCCATGTGGTTCAAGAATCTTCGTATCTATCGCCTCGCACCCGCCTGGGACGCCACCCCGGATGTCCTGGAAAACGCTCTGGAACGTTTGTCGTTTCGCCCTGGTGGCGCCTCCGACATGACATCGTTTGGATGGACATCGCCCCGGCCGGAGTCGGGCTTGGTACACGCGCTTGACGGCCAGTACCTGCTGAACCTGCGAGTGGAAAAGAAGCTGCTGCCTTCAACCGTGGTGAACCAGTTCGCCCGTGCTCGTGCACAAGAAATTGAGGAGCAACAAGGCTACAAGCCGGGCCGCAAGCAAATGAAGGAGATCAAGGAACAGGTCACCGACGAACTGTTGCCCAAGGCCTTCAGCATCTATCGCGACACCCGGGTCTGGATCGACACCCGTAACCGCTGGCTTGTCATCGACGCAGCCGCCGCGGCAAAGAGCGATGAGGTCATGGGCGCGCTTGCCAAGGTGCTGGATCCATTTCCGGTCATTCCGCTCTATACCGAGCTTTCCCCCGCGTCAGCCATGACGAACTGGCTGATCAGCGACGAGCCGCCTACGAACTTCAGCGTTGATCAAGACACCGAGCTGCGTTCCACCAACGAAACGCGCGCGGCGGTGCGCTACGTGCGGCAAGCCGTGGAAATCGCCGATGTGCGCAAGCACGTCGAAGCCGGCAAACAATGCACGCGGCTGGCCCTGACATGGGCCGACCGGGTGTCGTTCGTATTGAGCGACGGGCTGGACCTGAAACGAATCGCGCCGCTAGACGTTCTGCAGGAAGGCCGCATCCCGTCGCACGACGAAGCCGAACAGTTCGACTCCGACTTCATCCTCATGAGCGGCGAGCTGGCGAACCTGCTCGACGACCTGGTCAGCGCACTCGGCGGCGAAAAGAAAACCTGACCGCGCTTTGCATGAGCGCCGTATTCCTCGGGCGCTCATGTCGGCTCGCGATCGTCCATCACTCGATCGTGGATCCCTGAAGCCGTATCGCCTAGCTGCGGGCGGCGGTGTACCCTCCGCTCATAATGTTCGACCCTAATACATGCCGTGGAAGACGCTATCGTCGGGGCCGATATGAGACGGCGGGCTCCAGGTAACGTCGCGCAATGAATGCGGCACCAGTGTCTCAACGCCCATCAACACCGCAAAAATGGCCATGCGCACTGGAATACCGTTATCGGTCTGGCGAAAGATTGCCAGACGGGGGTCATGATTGAGATCGGTGCTGAGATCGTTCGCCCCCTCACGGCTATCGCGCGGCAAGGGGTGCATCACGATCACATCGGGCCCGCAGCACTTGTCGATGATGGCGCGGTTCACCTGGAAGTCGGCACTGTAGCCATCAAGATCTTCTTCGCTGAAGCGCTCTTTCTGTACGCGCGTGGCATAGATCACATCGGCGCCGCGCAAGCCTTCTTCCAACGAATGGGTTTGCTCGACGACATGGCCATTCCGCGCCACCTGTTCCAGAATGGTAGCCGGCATCTCCAGCCCCTTGGGCGAAACCAGCGTGAACTTCAGACCCCGGTACAAAGCCAGCAGTTTCATTAGGGAATGAACTGTACGCCCGTACTTGAGGTCGCCCGCAAGCGCGATATGAGAGCCATCGAGCAGCTTGCCCAGCCGAGAGAACTCGGTCAGGATCGTATAAAGGTCGAGCAAGGCCTGGCTAGGATGCTCGCCTGGGCCGTCCCCACCGTTCACGATAGGAATATTGGTGGCTTGCGCAAATTCAGCGACTGAGCCCTTCTCGGGATGACGAATCACCATGGCGTCGACATAGCCGCTCATCACCCGGCTGGTGTCATAGATCGATTCGCCCTTGGCCATCGAAGAGAACGTGAAACCGGTCGTATCGCACACAGAACCGCCCAGGCGGCAGAACGCGGCACCAAAGCTCACCCGGGTGCGCGTACTCGCCTCGAAGAACAGATTGCCGAGCACAGCGCCTTCCAGCACGCGGGAAATCTTCTGGCGTCGGGCGATCGGCTGCATCATGTCGGCAATGCGAAACAGCTCTTCGACCGGTTCGCGGCTGACAAACTGATCAACCGACAGCAGTTGATGACGACCTTCGTATGAAATACGTTCGCGTAATGGGCCGCCCTGGCCGTTCTGCGCATACTTCTGCATCAGCGATTCGTTCTGTACGATTTCGCTCACGAAACGCTGCACCACTTCGGGCATGGGCCGGTATTCCTGCGAGCCCTCCGGCAACAACCAAGTATCGAGCGCCCGGCGCTTCACGCCGATGCGCCCTGCGAAGATATCGCGCGTCAAGTTGAGACGCCGCATGGCGTCGCGGAGAAATACCTGCTGAGGAACCGACATGGACTCACCCCGGAAATATACGCAAAGCGTACATTTTAATTACGCTAACAATACGCGCACAACGAAATTCCGGGGTTTGCCCTAATTACAACAGCCGTTATTGCAACTGAGGTGTGGCGGCCGGCATGGGAGCGGCTGCCGGTGCGCCTGTCTCGTCGACGCCGGCAATCGCGCGAGCCGCCGCCGTTGCGTTCTCTTCAGTGCCTACTGGAAAAATTAATTGACCTGTAGACACGGGCTCGGAATAGCCCGGCGCTGCCATCAGCGTTCGCCCCACTACCAACGCAAGCCGCTTGTTGGGGTTGTTGGTAGTGAGCGCCTGAAGGCGGGCGCTGGCTTCTGTGCTTAGCATTAGCGCGAGCAGACCCTGCCCTTGCTGATTCGCTCCGGCCTGAATGCCGGTGAGATCATCGCGCGTCACAATGGGTTGAGGATCAAGATAGAGGGTGGAGTCCGCGCCAACCGGTATCGCGCGCCACCCCTCCTGGCTCACCATATCGGCCAGAAATACTGCCACCGGCACACCCTGCTCGGCGGCCGCCTGAACCGGTGCCTCGGGCGCCGCGGTTCCTGGAGTGGTGGGTGCAACCGCTGCGTCAGACGGCCCAGTGGCTGCCTGTTGCTGAGTGGGCGGTGTCTGGCACGCGGCCAAGCCCAATACGGCCAAGGCTAACGCACTGCGGGTGAGAATACGGGTGACGTTCATCGGCTTCCCCTTCTGACTTCCAATCTGTTAATGCCGGAAAGTGTAACAGCTGCTCCAAACGAGGCGCTTCCGGACCGGTTAAGTTATTTGACGACTGTTGCGGCGAGCACGGATCTTCCAGGCCGATCCTGCTAGCGCCGCCGCACTAGGGGCAAGCCGCGCACCTGGACACCGATCTCGTCGAGTATTGCGCCCTGGGCATCCTCTAATGTAATGCGATGCCGCCCCGGAAACGGCCTCCAGTATGCGTGGTGCCCTTCGGCGATGACGCGCGAGCCAAGGCGCCACAGCACCGGCTCTGCCGGCCCAGCCGAGCCACTCGCTCTCAGCACGAGTCGCTGGTTGTCAGCGGGCATGTCTGGGTCAAGGGCGATGACGGTATCGTGGGCCGGGCTCACGATACGGGCGCCAGCGACGCCGCCGATGTTAGCAGGCGCCACGTGGGTAACCACGGTACCTGGAAGAAAATACTCGTTTCGGGGCGCCTCGAGGTCGTTGGCAAACGTCACACGGCGCTGCTGTGCCGCAGCGGGCGGTTTCACCTCGGCACTGACCCGCTGCGCATGCAGAGCCGACATGACCTCGTGCCAGATGGGTGCGGCGCCGCTGACGCCCGAGACATCGCGCATGCTGAGACCGGCGCTATTTCCTACCCACACGCCCACCGTATATTGATCCGACCACCCCAGGGTCCAGTTGTCGCGCATGTCCTTGCTTGTGCCGGTTTTCACGGCCGACCAGAACCGGGTGACCAGGGCGTTCTCTAGACCAAAGCCGCGGGCACGAGCCTGTCGGTCCGACAAAATGTCGCCGACGATCCAGCTGGCGATGGGGTCGAAGATTAGTGATTCAGGTTCGTGGGCCGTATCCGTTATAGCGTCGGCCATCATGATAGGCGTGCCCCAACGGCCGCCGTTCGCCATGACGCGGTACGCGTTGGTCAGGCTCAGAAGGTCGACGTCTGCGCTGCCAAGGCTCAGGCTGTAGCCATAGTGATCGCCGTCGTGCACCAAAGGTAGGCCGACTCGGCGCAGGCGTTCGGCAAACCGCTCGGGCCCGACCAGCATCAAGACACGAACGGCCGGAATATTGAGCGACGATGCCAAGGCGGTGCGAACGCTGACCAGCCCGGAATGGCGGCGATCATAGTTCTCGGGTACATACATCCCGCCCGATGTCGCAACGTCTAGCGGCGAGTCGTCTAGCAGCGACGCTGCGGTCAGGTAGCGCAGCTCAAGCGCCTGCGCATAAAGCAATGGCTTCAGTGTGGAGCCGGCCTGACGCCGTGCCCGGGCATGGTCGACATCCCTGGCAGCCGACGTAGTACCCGACGACCCCACATAAGCGAGCACTTCACCCGTGTCATTGCTAAGCACCACGACGGCGGCATCGGTCAGCTGCGCATGACCCATACCCGACAGCTGGCGTGCCACGCTGCCCAGCACCACCTTCTGCAGATCACTGTCTAGTGTTGTAGTGAGCGCGGCGCCGGCGCCGGCGTCGCCATGATGCGCCACAACGGAGCGGGCGAAGTGAGGTGCCAACGACGGCGTATCTGCAGCAGCACGCGCCGTGGCACCCAGCCAGCGACCGGCATCGTCGACCAGCCCTGTGCAGGCGTCGCCCTGCCGCATATCCTTCAAAAGCACACACGCTCGCTCAGCAACGAGCGACGGTGTCGCATTCGGGCCGCGTAACAGTGCCGCTGCCACGGCTGCCTCGCGCGGGTTCAGGCCGTGCGGATGCTTGCCGAACATGACCCGCGACACGGCTTCAACGCCTCGGAGTTCGCCACGGAATGCAGCCAGATTCAGATAGGCTTCGAATATCTGTTCCTTGCTCCAGGCGTCCTCGAGACGCCACGCCTGCCGCGCCTGTTCGATCTTTTGAGCCAGGCTACGGCCGCCGGCAGGACGTTGCAATGATTCATCGAGCAACGCTGCCAGTTGCATGCTCAGCGTTGAAGCGCCACGCGTGCCCTGGCCGCTCACCCACCCCCAGCCGGCCGCCGCAATGGCCAGCCAGTCGACTCCTTCGTGCTCGTAAAAGCGGTGATCTTCGGAGTGCTGCACGGCACGCTGCAGAGCGGGCGAGATGCTGTTTAACGAAATCCAGGCACCGCGACGTTCTGCGAAATCGACCCGTACCAACGCAAGCGTTTCTCCACGACGGTCGAGCACCGCGATGTCAGAGGAGCGATGCGCCGCCCGCACGGTATCGAATGACGGCAGCATGGCAGGGGTGGCGCCGCTTGCAGGAGCGCCCGCAGCGAAGACCAGTGCTGCCATAAACACAGCTGCGGCGCGTACCGGTGCCCCGCCTGTGCGGCGGAGCACGGTGACAGGCCGGAACTTATTGAGCTGCCGCATCAGATTGCTCGGCTTTGATGGCGATACCCTCTGTATTCGGAGCCATGCCGTAAAGGTCGGGCCGGTAGAGCGCCTCGACCCGGGTGGGTGGGAGGGCAAACTGACCCACCGCATTGAGGCGTACCGTATACGCAATGCTGATGCGCCCGGCCGGCAAATACTCAAAGTACGCCCGATAGCCGCTGGCGGCCCGCTCGACAAAGGTCGGTGGGTAGAAATCGGCACGGCCCTCGGTCTGCGCGGGCATTGACACATGCGCCCGGGCATCGCGGCCGAGGCCAGAGCCCAGTATCACCGCGCCGGCGGGAATCGGGTCATTCAATACGACCCAGTTCGCACCATCGCGAGCGTGCACTTCCAGTTCCACCCGATAGATATCACCACGTGTCCATACCCCCGCTTCGCGTTGCTGGACCGGCACCACGCGCCGCTGTACGCCATAGCCCGCGTTGTGTGGCTCCATGAGCGGCACCTTGGCTTGCGCCCGCAACGCCACCCAGACATGGCCCTGGCCGTCATGGCGCGAATGCACTTCGCTTGACTGCGCAGGCCACTCCAGCCGATCTTGGGCGACATCGCCGACTGGAGGCACGGTGAGTGTCAGTTTGTCTGCGTCAGGCGCGGCCACTACGACGGTCGTGCCGACCGCCGGCTCACGCTCGAACTGCTCCGAAAAACGCCTCAATGCCAATTGGGCGAGAAGGTTTTCGGTGGTGATGGCCCACGCGCCGGCGGATTGAGCTTCGACCAGACCGCGCGCCATGCGCGGCAGGTCAGCCCGCCATTCCGGGCGCTCCATTACCGCGAGCATCAAGCGCGCAAGGCTGGTGGTTCGGGTGGCCATCAATCCGGGCGAAGCATTTAACGCCACATCGGAAAACGCCAGCAGACTTCCCGATGCCGACATGCGTGCCACCAGAATGCTGCGCCCCTGCGCAAGAGCCCCGGTCGGCGCCTCGTGGGCCGGCAGGCGAAGAACCGAAGACATCCAGTCGACCACCGTCGGGGTCGGCCACTGATGAGGTTCCTGCGTGAACCCACTCAGCATTGTTCCGGTAACCCTGCCGTGGCGCGATAACGCCTCTAACGCCATCATGCGACGCGAATCCAGGGTCGTATCGGCCAGGATCTGCGCCCGTTTGATGCGGCCTTCCACAAACGCTTGCAGACCGGTGAGCATGCGTTCGAGCATGTCGGGCGGGATCTCGGCCGACACCCCTAGCTGTTGTGCTTCATCGCTGACCGATACGATATAGGCGGTCAGCACCTCGCTGCCTGGCCCTGTTCCCGGGAAGTAGCGCAAGAGCCCGTCGTCGTCCATGTGCGTGGCCAGGCGGTCTACCACGGCGCGCCAGCGATCGGGATCCGCCAGCGCGATAGCTTGTGATGCCGTCTGTTCGAGGCAGGTGTATGGGTACGCTTCCCACCAGTCACGCACGCCCTCCAGGCCGCCCGCCAACGAAGCGCTCACATCGAACACCAGGCCCCCGTATGGACGCCCCTTGGCATCGCGCACAGCGCCGGCTGGAGCCGTAACGGGCAGTACATGAGTCTGACCGGCTTCCAGACTAAACATGGCCGCCTGAACCGTGGTGCTCGGCAGAGCCGGTTCAATACGTTGAGTTATGCGGAGCCGATCAGAGACACTGGTATCGCCAGCCTCGAAGTGCCACTCGAGCGTGGCTGATTCTTCAGGCCAGTTCAGGCTCGGCACGGTGACTCGCCAGCTAACCGCCGCGCTCTGCCCCGCGGCCAACTCAACGACCTGTTCGGGCAGGCGCTTCTCTGCGCCCTTGCTGGCGAAAGCGGCCGCAACCTGCAACGTACGCGCTTCATCTGTTCCGTTTCGGACGGTCACCACGGCCTCATAGTCGTCGCCCTCGCGCACGACGGGCGGCAATCCGGTAACTACCTGGATATCCTGACGGGTGACTACAGTGGCTGACGTTGAGCCGAAATACGCAGCCCCGAAATCGGCCATGGCCACCAATGTGAACCGACTCAGGGAATCATTCAGTTGAAATTCCAGCTGGGCCTCGCCGTGCTCATCCAGCTGCACCATAGGTTGCCAGCTTAGAAGCGTGTCGAACAGTTGGCGGGTGGGCAAGGTGCCGCCACCGCCGCCGGCGGCGACCGCCTTGCGCCCGTAGTGCCGGCGCCCCACGACCTCCATTTGTGTGGTTGCGGTGCGCACGCCTAAGCTGCGACGCGGGTGCATGGCGTCGTAGAGCGACCAAGTTTCGTTCGGTGCCAGCTCGAGCAGCGCATCGTCCACCACGGCAAGGGCCACCGTTGCGTGCGCTGCTGGCTTCCCGTCGGGCAACGTCACCTTCACCTTGGCGGAGACTGTCTCACGGATCGGGTATACCTCGCGCTCGGGCGTCAATTCCACTGTCAGCTGGTCTGCCTGCCCTTCCACACGAATTTCGGTCAAGCCAAACCGGAAGGCCGGTTTCGCGAGATCGATCCGGCTGGTAACCAAGCGGTCTTCCGGGTTCTCGTTGTAGGCCTGCAGCCAGCCTGCTGGATCGCGCCAGCCCCAGTCGGCGAACGAGCGCCAGGTCACCGGGTACAAGCGCCCGCGCAGAACCAGTACCGACACATAGGCATTCGGGCCCCAATCAGGGTCTATTGGAATCGTGATCGTTGGATCAGTACCGCTCAGCTGCACCTGCTGCGACCACAACACCCCTTCGCGCTCGACACTCACTAGCGCGACCGCTGCGCGAAACGGCATGCGTACCTGGAACTCGGCGGGCTCGCCCGCCGCCCAGCTGCGCTTTGCTGGAATCAGGTCGATACGGTCGTCATCATGCCCACCGAACCATAGCTCATCGGCTCCGGAAACCCATGCCGTGGAATACGCGTGCGAAGCTCTTCCTAGCCCGTCATGGGCGACCGCTACCAGCTCGAATGAACCGCCGCGATCGAACTGAGCGGTACATGCAAGGGTACCGGCTGCATCCGTGACGCCCTCACAAATTACTGTGGCGTCGCCGCGTTCGGTCTGCGAGTCGTACCGATAAAAACCCCCGACCATACGCTTGCGCACCGTATAGGTCTTGCGTTCAAGGGCAAGCAACTGCATGCGCACCCCAGCCTGCGGCTGCGCATCGGTGCCAAGCGCCAGCAGACTAACGGGTATGGCGGTATTGGCCCTTTGCCACCCCTCCGCCTTCAGTCCGGCTTGCACCGCACTGGGCCACACGTTCACCGTGCTCGACAAGGTCTGGATTTCGCCGTTCGGGTCGGCAAATGCGGCTTCGAGAATAAACCGCTGGGGTCGGCCACTCTGCGGAAGGTCGGTTATGTCGACGGTGGCGGTGCCTTGGGCGTCTAAAGTGAATTCCTGCGAATCCAGGAAGAGCCGGCGCCGCACGCCGTCGCCTTCTTCGATCTCGTGCAGCGTAACCGCGCGCCCTTCCCCACCCAGTTCAAACGGCGGAGCGCTGAACGTGTAATCGTCGAACGCCTCGAAGCCAACGCCACGATCTTCAGCCACCCCGCTTAACGTGATCTTTTGACCGCCCGCCGGCCCGCCCGATAGCCACGCCAGTTGCATGTCAACACTAATGCGTGCGGGGTCGATCACGATGTCGGGCCGCTCGCCACCTTTGACGGTTAACTTGCCTGTCAGAATCGGCAAGCGGAACTCTTCCACCTTGAACGTCGTGCTGCCATACCAGCCCTGGTCTTTATCCGTGAGTCGCACCGAGTACGTGCCTAGCTGCGCCGACTCAGGAATTTCAAACGTGTTGAGTGCCGCCAGGCCGCCGCTCGGCGTCTCTTGCCACACCACTGGAAACTCATGGCGCTGCGAGGAACCTTGATGCTCGATCACGAGCCGATCGGGGCGTGAACGACTGCTTTCAGGCAGCCGAAGACCATCGCGGCTTTCCACCCGCAAGAAGTGTTTCATCGACACGCGTTCGCCGGCTCGGAACAAGCTGCGATCCAACACTGTATGCGTCAACAGCTCGGGTTCGGTATCCGTGGCGGTTGGCACATTGAAGCGCCAGGTCTCAATGCCGCGATCCCACCCCGACAGCACAAAGGCATAGTCGGCCGAGCCATAGGCCAGCGGATGCTCGGCTGAAATGCGCGCCGATACGAACAGGCCGC
Organism: uncultured Burkholderiaceae bacterium; assembly: GCA_964590015.1. Taxonomy (GTDB): domain Bacteria; phylum Pseudomonadota; class Gammaproteobacteria; order Burkholderiales; family Burkholderiaceae_B; genus Yanghanlia. The sequence goes on along the minus strand of CAZPYF010000028.1, from coordinate 1,769 downwards.
TCAGGCCCGTATCGGCGCAGTAGTCCGGCGCGTCGATGGGCGCACGGTGATGCAACACGCCCTCGTCGTTCGTGCGCCCGTGTGCTAGCACGTGCCCGCTGCAATCCAGCACCGCAACATCGGCATTGCTGACCGATTCTGCGTCTGCGAGCGTGGTCACCCATACCAAGAGGTCGTCGCGCCCCTGCTTCAGGTGTACTGACAAGTTCGTAAGCAAAACCCCGGTGCGTACATACATCGGGCCGCGATCTTCCAGCAGCGAAGCTCCGAGGCGGGGAGATTCGATCTCAAGGATATGAAAGCCAGGTTCCGAAAGAGGAATGCCCACCACTTCAAACGGCCGCGCTTCGCCCGGCGGCGGTGCCGTTAAAGTCAGACGTTGAGCGGAAGGTTCGTCTTTCAATACTGAAATGCTACGCACGTCGCGTCGCGGGATATCGGTACTGTAGTCGTCGCGCGGCGCACGATCAGCGCGGATATCGGCCAGTTGCCCTTCGCTCCACGTTCCACTGTCGAGACGCTGCAAGCGGGCATACCAACGCAACACTTCCACATCATCGATCGTGCGCACATTGGCCACTTCCCCAGACGACCGTTCAACAACCCGTACCTCGGGTTCCGATTCAACGTGTCGAAGCGTGACGGGCACAGCGGCCGTCTGCGCCTCATCGGACTGTGGCGATGCATAGGCGAAGCGCTCGATCACCCCAAATGTGCCGGAAGCGAACTTGGCAAGCGGCGGGTAATCGGCAATAGGCACTTCGAGCGGATATCGATCAGCATTCGCCAACGGCCGACCTGCGTCGTCGGTGAGCGCGTGCGGCAGCGAAAGTGTGAGCGTGGCACCCGCTGGGAATGGGCCGGGATACGTCAGGTAAGACACCAGACTGTCGTCATGATCGCCATCCACCTTGAAAGCCGATTCGCCCGTACGCAGGCTCAGGCCTTCAAGCGCATCGCGCGGCACCGGCGCGGTAAACGATAGCGTGATCGGCGCGATGGGAAGGCACGGGCTTCCAGCACGCTCGCGCGTGCACGACATCTTGGCCAGAAACGGCGGCCGCACCTCATACTCCAGAACATGCGGCGTTTCGGAACCGGCCAAGCCGGGCGCTTGTGCCAACGCTTTGACTCCCGGGCCCACTTCCAGACGGACTTGAGCTTCGGGCGGCAGTACCCGTGCACACCTTAACAAGGCTACTGTTTCTGGATCTTCGGGCGTAGCCATATAGCTGGCTTCCATCAACGCTTCGCGGTGCTCGGTCGGCACCGCCTCCATCGGAATACGCTCGCCCACCCCCTCAACAATGCAGCCGCTGTGGGCGGCCACTTCTTCAGCACTCACCGCCGCGTTGAAGCGAAGAATGAATACTTGCTCCTCATCGATATCCATGCCGGGGAACGGGCGGTATTCCACCACGCTGGGCGCACCGGTATCGAAGGCATACCCGATATCAGCGGGCAACGACTGCCCGTTCAGACTGCGGAACTCGGCGTTCGCGCGCGCCGTGCAGCTCACGCCCGCCGGCACGGCTTGATCGAAGGAATAGATCCAGCGCCGGTCGTCGAGCCAGCGACCTTGCCCGTCTGGTGCCGGGCCGTCGCATTCGATCTCGACGGGAGCCGTCGAAGCGGGATCACCAAACGCAGCGGCTGGGGCGGTGAACCGTAGCTGCACCACTTCAACGCCGGTGACCGTGCCTTGCGGCTGAAACTCTTCGATCGTCAGCGCAGCGGACGCTGTGGATGCCGGCGGTTGAGGCGGTGCA
>CAZPYF010000027.1:0-15787 GCA_964590015.1 uncultured Burkholderiaceae bacterium | reverse complement strand
CGTACACCTCGGGGTTCAACTTGCCACTTGCCGCTCTAACCGCGATCGCCATCACTGCGTTGGCGGGTGTACTCCTCAATAAGTTTGCGATCGAACCCGCACGGGGGACATCAATAGTCGGACTCATCATTATCACGATCGGCGCCTCGATCTTCATACGCGGCGTCGCCCAAGTACTTTTTGGAAAGCAGATCCATAGCTTGCCGGCGTTCTCGGGAGATGACCCGATACACATGATGGGCGCAACCATCCTGCCACAAAGCCTATGGACGATCGGCGGTGGCATTATCGTTTTTCTTGCGCTTTGGATTTTCTTCACCAAGACTCTGATCGGTAAGGGGCTGCTGGCCACGTCAAACAACCGACTGGCCGCCCGCCTGGTTGGAATCAACACCAACCTCATCATGACGCTGTCATTCGCGCTATCAGCGGCGATTGGCGCGTTGGCGGGGGTGTTAATCACACCCATCACCTTGACGTCTTACGACATAGGGCTCTTCTTGGCGCTAAAAGGGTTTGCTGCCGCCATGCTGGGCGGCATGGGTAACCCGAAGGGCGCGCTCGCCGGCGGCCTTTTGCTCGGTTTGCTCGAATCCGTGACGGCAGGCTACATCTCGTCTCAGTACAAGGATGCCGCTGCATTCCTTCTGATTCTGGCCGTGCTGTTCTTCATGCCACAAGGCCTGTTCGGCCGTAAGTCTTCGGAGCGGGTATAAGCGCCATGATTTCTGCTAAGTACCGAATGCTTATCATCCTCGCGCTGATTATTGCGCTGGCTCCGCTGTTTTTCCCATCCGCCTACTATTTCAGGGTAGGCTCCACACTGTTTGTGAACGCGATCGCTGTAACGGGGATCGTGATTTTGACTGGCTATGCGGGCCAAATCAGCCTTGGTCATGCAGGGTTTGCCGGCATCGGGGGCTACACCTGTGCGCTGGCTCCGGTCTACTGGGGTGTTCCACCTGCACTAGCGATCGTGCTCGGCATGTTCATCTCTGGCTTGCTCGCCTGGGTCGTCGGTCGCCCTATCCTACGGTTGAAAGGCTATTACCTGGGCGTAGCTTCCCTAGGGTTCGGAATCCTGATTGCCATGACCCTAAACAACGAGCGCCACCTCACGAAAGGATCTGACGGAATCAACGTACCGGATCTAGGACTGCGCGGGCTGCTAAAGGATTGGGGTCTGAACCTTTCGAATGGCGAATTCTGGTATGCCGCCACCGGCGTCACGCTGTTGGTCGGAGCCTGGCTGGCGCAGAATATTCGCCACAGCCCCACGGGCCGGGCCCTTCGCGCTGTGCATGGGTCAGAAATCGCGGCCAGCACGGTGGGGGTCGACATTGCGGCGGCCAAGCTGCGTGCATTCGTCGTCTCTGCCCTATATGCGTCGGTTGCCGGTTCGTTACTCGCCTTGCAGAACCGCTTTATTACTCCTGATGTCGCCAGCTTCATGCATTCCATAGAGATGGTCACAATGGCCGTTTTGGGAGGCGTCGGCTCGGTCGCCGGTGCGGTGGTGGGCGCCGGCATCCTGACGTTGCTTCCCCAAGTTCTAACCATATTCGCCGAATACGAGGCCATCATTCTCGGCCTCACCATGATGATGGTCATGATTTTTCTGCCTGAAGGGCTGGTTCCGTCAGTACTGCGTATGTTTCGAGGAAGAAGAAAATGAGTCTTCTACACGTCGACGGACTGGGTATTTCGTTTGGCGGCCTGCGCGCCGTGAATGACGTCGGTTTTTCACTTGACCGCGGCGAGGTGGTGTCCATCATCGGGCCGAATGGTGCCGGAAAGACGACCCTCTTCAATATCGTCTCAGGAATCTACCAAGCGGACAGCGGCGCTGTAACGCTTGATGGAGAAGTCGTCACAGGCATGGCGCCATTCCAACTGGCCCGACGAGGTCTTTCTCGCACCTTTCAGAACCTGCAGATCTTCCAGAATATGACGGTATTGGAGAACGCCATTACTGGGTTCCATCTTCAGGAAGCGGGGCCTTTCCTTCCCGACCTGTTCAGTCTGCCCTCCTCTCGTGCTCGCGCGCGTAGGGCTGAGGAAGGCGCGCGAGCACTACTTGAGCGTGTCGGTTTGGGTCGGGCAGCGGAACGTGAGGCCGGCAGCCTCTCGTACGGATCACTGAAGCGACTGGAAATTGCCCGTGCGCTCGCGATGGAACCGAAGGTGCTCTTGTTAGACGAACCGGCGGCCGGCTGTAATGCGGTAGAAACTGCCGAGGTCGATGAACTGATATCGGAGGTTGCAGCTAACGGTATTGCGGTATTGCTGGTGGAGCATGACATGAAGATGGTCATGAGAATCTCGAAGCATATTGTGGTGCTGGATCAGGGCCAAAAGATCGCCGAAGGGGCGCCTGCAGAGGTCAGCCGAAATCCGGCCGTCATCGCCGCCTACCTGGGTACCGATACACAAGGGGGGTTGGCATGCTGACCGTACAAGAGCTTCGTTCCTGCTACGGACGCATCGAAGTGCTTCATGGTATTGACCTGCAGGTGAACAGCGGAGAGATTGTGGCCGTTGTGGGCGCTAACGGAGCGGGTAAGACCACACTGCTTCGCTGCCTCTCGGGCGTGCAGCCCATTTCTGCAGGCACGATTACATTTCGCGGAGAGAATCTGGCCACCGTACCCGCCCATTTGCGCATCGGACGTGGGCTGGGCCACTCGCCAGAAGGGCGCCAGGTGTTTACCAACCTGAGTGTTGAAGAGAATCTGCGTCTGGGCGCTTATATTTTTACGGACGACCGTGTCGAGAAAGACATGGACGACGCGTTCCAGATGTTCCCAATTCTGAAAGAGAAGCGAAACGTGGCGGCAGGGGGCTTGTCGGGCGGGCAACAGCAAATGCTGGCGATTGCTCGCGCATTGATGGGGCGCCCTTCATGCCTGCTGCTCGATGAGCCGTCGATGGGCCTGGCCCCGATCATCGTGCAGCAGATCTTCGACGTGATTCGCCAGCTCAAGTCGCTTGGTGTCACCGTATTGCTCGTGGAGCAGAATGCTTACGGGGCGCTGCAGATTTCGGACCGTGGTTACGTCATGGAAACCGGCACAGTGACGCTCGATGGCCCTGCGGCCGACCTGATTGCCGACACGCGCATTCGCTCGGCTTATCTCGGTATGTAGGGCTGGGAGGGGGCCGCATTGCCACGCTATAGGCCGGTCGCTATAATCCGAACGGACGATCTAATTTAGAGAACGTTAAACGTTGCGAGTTCTTCGCAGCCAATAATTTGGAGGCGCTTTGGCCCGCACACGCTCTGTTGACTACGATAATATCCGTGACGACATTATGGCCGCCGCCGCAGAACTTTTTGCTCGGCAAGGTTATTCTGCGACGTCGATCGGAGACATCGCACGGGCTTGCGATTGCTCGAAGTCTCGCTTGTATCATTACTTCGAGAGTAAAGAAGCCATCCTACGCGACATGCTCACAACACATGTCGACAAACTGCTTGAGCGATGCCGTGACGTTATCAGCACCGAAGAGCCCAAGAATCATTTCATCAAAATCGTCAAGCTCTTCCTAAAGATTTACGCCACTTCGCGCAACCAACATGTGGTGATGCTCACTTGCCTCGACGCGCTGTCGCCGGAGCACCGGGACGAGCTGGTAACTAAGCAACGCGAGCTCATTGCCTTCATCCGCGACACGCTGTTGCAACACCGCCCCGATATGAAGGGCAATCAAAAGCTGTTGCGTGTCGATACCATGCTGTTCTTTGGCATGATCAACTTTACCTACACTTGGTACAAGGCCGAGGGCGCCGTCGCGCCTGAAGAGTTAGCGGAACGGGCCGTACAGTTATTCCTCGAAGGTTATACCCATATTCCTGCCACGTTTGGCAGCACGAAGTAAGAGTAACGGCGCCCTTATGCGCGCAGCAACGCCATTGGATCGAAGTCCGGCCGACTAACTTGCTCGGGCCGGATTTCTCTTCCTGATTCTAGTAGCTTCTTGCCCACCATATAGGCGCGGCCGTCATTGAGCGCATCAACCGCTATCAAGCGATTGCCGCGGAAGTACCAATTCGAACGCCCTTTTGCCGAGGCCTGACTGACCACCGTGTCGTAACCGTGATTGAGCCCCACGATTTGCAATTTCGTGTCGTATTGGTCTGACCAGAACCACGGTACAGGCACATACGGCTGCGCGACGCCCAGCATATCGTCGGCCACCGTTTCGGCCTGGTCGATGGCGTTTTGTACACTTTCCAATGTTACTGAACCGCCAAGCAGGGGAAGTCGCGTGCAATCGCCCGCCGCCCATACGCCGGGTACGGACGTTCGACCGAACTCATCAACAACAAGTCCGCCGTCACAATGTATGCCGGCCGCGGTAGCCAACCCGACATCGGGAAGCACGCCGACGCCGACCACGACCAGGTCGCAATCCAGCGTCACACCATTGTCCAGAGTTAGTGCTTTGAGCATCTCTTCGCCCTCGGTATGCACCACTGACCGACCTTCATAGATGCGTACCCCGTGCTGCACGTGCAAACTGCGTACGGCGTCGGCGGTGCCGGAGCAGGCAACGCGCTCGAGTATTCGAGCCGAGCGCTCAATCACAGTGACATCCAAACCGGCCTGAGCGGCTACCGCTGCGGTCTCTAGGCCGATGTAGCCGCCACCGAGAATCAATAGTCGGCGCCCCCGATGAAAGGCCTGTTGTAGACGGTCAACATCAGCAAGGTTGCGTAATTCGAACACGTTACCGCGTCCGCCGAACCCCGGCGGAAGGGGTCGCGGCCTCGAGCCGGTCGTCAAAGCGAGCTTGCTCCATGAGTGGATATCGTCTCCCCATACCAACGAGCGATCGTCGAGGTTCAGTTGCCGCACTTCTTTTCCCAAGCGCAACGTTATTCCTTGATCGCTCCAGAATTCGACGGGGCGCAACCACAGCCGTTCTCTTTCCCACTCACCCGCAAGGTATTTCTTCGACAAGGGCGGCCGCTGGTAAGGAGGATCCTCCTCGTTACCGAATATTGTGATCTCATCAGAGCAGCCCATCTGCCGGAGGCGCATCGCCACCGCCGCTCCGGCTTGGCCGGCACCCACAATTGCCACGTGCTCCATACCGCTCTCTCCGCAAATTAATAAACCGAACGATCAGTTTATTATATGGCGATTCGGGAAGTTGCGGGCATAAGATATAAGAAGATCTTCGCTCTTATTCCTGTGTGGCGACGCCGCCTCGTGCACAACTAAACAATAGTCATCGAAGGTGCTTCCGCGCTTCTGGGGCGGGCGACGGTGGTTAGGTCGCTGACGCTTTAGTCGGATAGCGGCCCCAGCACATGAACGGCTGTGGCCGCTTCCTCTACACCCCAGAAGCCACCGCCGTTTTCAGCCACGGCGAATCGGGCGCCCTGCACCTGGGCCGACCCCGCTTCTCCACGTAACTGTGTCACGAGATCATGCACCATGATCAAGCCGGTCGCACCTACCGGATGGCCCTTCGATATAAGCCCGCCTGACACATTGATTGGTATTTTTCCGCCCAGTGTGGTCGCGCCTGTGAGTGCATACCCGCCCCCCTCCCCACGGGGGCAGAACCCCAGATTCTCTGCCTGGATCACTTCGGCGATCGACGTGGCATCATGGACTTCCGCCACATTCATGTCTTCAGGGCCTACCCCCGCCTTCTCGTACGCTTTCAGCGCGGCGACACGACCGGTATGCCGATCAAAATCTGCGGGATCGCGATCAGAGCTCGTAACAATCACAGAAGACGCAACGCGCACTGTGCGCTTCGCGCCGAGCCGCTTGCGCGCGGAGTCGCTCATCAGTACCACTGCAGCGGCGCCGTCGCTCACCGGCGAACACATGGAGCGAGTGAACGGCCACACGACCTGACGGTCGGCCATGACTTCCTCAGCCGTCATCGGCGTGCGATATTGGGCGTACGGGTTATGCGCCGAGTGCCTATGATTCTTCGCGGCAATCGCGGCAAGCTGTTCCTGCGTCGTACCGTATAGCGCCATGTGATGGCGCGCCACAGCAGCGTACAGATCCATGAAGAACGTGCGGCCTGGTGCGCCGAACTGGATATCGTCGAGCGCGGAATCGGGCACTGCCGCCTTACCCAGCGCCACGAGTGGGTCAAAAAAATCACGCACCTTGTACACGTCGGTTCCGCCATTGAAGGCGCGGAACATGTCGTCTGGCCGATCGGGGAAGAATTGCTTGTCGGCGCCTACCGCGATCACGATATCGTGCTGACCGGCAAGAATGCTCGTCATGGCCTGGTTGAATCCGGTGCTCCCACCGGCACACGCGTTCTCGACGTTGATGATGGGAGAGGACTGCCAGCCCATCGAACGCAAGGCACATTGGCCACGTACAGAATTCTGCCCTTCCATCTGCCCTTGCCGCGAATTGGAGAACCACGCGGCTTCCATGTCTTCCAGCGCCAGATCGGCGTCGTGAAGTGCAGAGTTCACGGCTTCGCGCACAAGATCCTTCACAGAGCGATCCGGGAATTTTCCAAGCTGCGTCATGCCGACGCCGGCTACATACACATGGGTCATTTCATCGTTCCATTCAGTTCAAAGATGTCGTGGCGTCTTGCGTCACGTCAGATGCAATCGCCCGCTCGCGCGCTTCACGCCGGAGCACTTTTCCCACCGGACTACGGGGTAACGACTCCAGAATATGCAGGCGCTTAGGGGCCTTTACCGAGCCCGCCAGCCGTTTGCAATAGTCGATAATGGCCTGCTCATCGGCGAGAACGCCGGCACGCAGCTCAACGGCCGCTTCAACGCGCTCGCCCCAATATGAATCCGGCACCCCGAAGACCACTACCTCTGCCACATCGGCGTGGGTCGCGATGATCGACTCCACGTCCGACGGATATACATTGAAGCCACCCGATATGATGACGTCACGCAGGCGGTCTTTCAGATACAGAAAACCGTGCTGATCGAACATGCCTCCGTCCCCCGTGCGTAGCCAGCCGTCGCGCATCGTTTTGGCCGTTTCCTCAGGCATGTCGAGATATCCGTTCATCACCAGATCGCTTCGTACGCACACTTCGCCAATTTCCCCCGGCGCGAGTTCGAGACCTTCAGCATCAAGAATCGCGACCTCAGCGAGTGGAGCCGTGCGGCCTACCGAGGCGAGCCGGGCTTCGTCGGTCAGATCTGCGGCACGGGCATACGTGAGAATGAGTGGCGCTTCCGTCTGGCCATAGACCGTCTCGATCACCGGGCCGAAGACTTCCTGTGCTTCCCGAAGTCGAGCGGGGGTGGCGGGCGCGGCACTCCAAATCAGATGCCGCAGGCTCTCGACGCGGCGCGGCTGGCGCTTTTGCTCATCGAGCATGGCGTACAGCAGTGTGGGCGGAACCCATGTGAGGGTGATGCGTTCGCGCTCGATGAGTTCAAGCAGATTCCCGGGCTTGGGGTCGGCCGTCATGATGATGCAACCGCCGCGCGCCAGCACCGGCAAGAGCATTGCACCGGCGCCGTGGGTGATAGGCGCCGCGCATAAATAACGTTCATGCCCGTTCAGTTCGAACGCAATGAGCACCGAAGCGACAAGCGTATTGATACTACGAAACGACTGCAAAACGCCCTTTGGCACACCCGACGAGCCACCCGTGAATTTGATGCCGTTGACGTCGCTAAGAGCTGCTTCCCATTGCGGTCGGCGACCATGGTGCTCGCTCTCAATGTTCAGTGTTGCGAGCGGATCGCTGGGATCGCCGTCGGCAATCAGCACAGGGCACGACACCGCCGTGATCTTGTGCTGGTAATCGTTATGCACGATCATCACATCGGGGGCGGCACGCGCAATCTGTGCATCGAGTTCCGGTCGCGCGTTACGCCCATTCAAGGGCACAAGCACCGCGCCACTCGCGTGAATTGCCATGAGCGCCACTAGCATCTCGATACTGTTCGGCCCCAGAATCGCTACCACGGGGCGCGGCCGTCCAGCGCGCGCCTGAATGCCGGACCCTAAAGCTTCTGCCCGGGCCAGCAACTCAGCGTAAGTGCATTGGCGGTCGCCATCAATCGCGGCTATGGCATGAGGCTGCTCCAGCGCAGAGCGCCTGAGAAATTCAATAGGAAACATATCGTGCTCTGCCTCAGTACATGGGCAAACGGTAGAAGCGGCTGGCCGTGCGCCAGAACACGTCGGCCTTCTCATCTTCGCTGCAGTGACGGAAGATCTTCTTCATGGCGTTCAGGCCTATCCCATAGGAGTAGCTGCCCTTGTCGACTGGGAAATTGCTCTCGAACATGACCCGCGCAGTTCCGAACGTTTCGGCGCAATGCTCGACCCAAGGGCGCCATTGATGGGCCAGACGGTCCGATGACGGCGGCGCATCGTCATTCTCAAATCCGAAACCGGCCATTTGCATGCCGAGCCCGCCAAGTTTCACCATAACGTTGGGGCACTGCGCAAGCTCACTCATCGCCGCCGCCCATGTGGCATACACCTGCTCGTGTTGACCGGAATACCGGCCCACTCCCAGAATGCCGCCACAGTGGTTCAGCACAATGGGCGTGTCCGGGTAAGCCTTCGCCAGTGCGGTGAGGCGAGGGATTTGGTGGAAGAACATCCACGCATCAAAGCTCAAGCCGGCCTTCCACAGGCACTCGAAGCCCTTGCGAAAGCCGGGGTGGGCCATCATGTCTTCTGTAGTGACGTAAGCGGAATTCATGAACATGGGGTCGGAATCCCAGGCCACGCCCTGCCGAATGCCGCGCAGTCTGCCGCCGGGGTTTCCATTACCGCCGGCCGCCGCAATATGGGCCTCGAGCACAGGCTGCACGGCGTCGCCGAGTGTCAGGTCGGCAAAGGCCACGATGGCTGCACACATAGCTACGTCGCCGTAAAGACCGCTGGCGCTCATGGCGGCCATGCCATTGGCGAACTCCGTTTCACCCACCGATCGCATGGCGGGGTCACCCGCTGCTCGAAGCATGGCCCGCGCCTGCACGTAGACGGTGGCTCGGATATTGTGCCCACAGTTAAGGTCGCTTAGATACTCGTCAAACAGGTACTTGGCATGGGGTGCACGGTCATAAAGATGATGATGGGCATCGATCACCGGCATGGCTGGATCGAGCGGCTCTTCATGGTGCAAGGCGAGCCACTCGGGTCTAACGGGATTGTGCTTCAGGGTAACAGCGCTCATAAATGACGCGCCTCTGCACTGAACTCCGGATCGGCAAGCTCAGGAGCGATGGCTTCCGGGAGGCCGAGTCTGAACGTATTCAGCGTGAAGGAAGCCAGACAGTAGTAACCCAGCAAGGCCACCAACTCGACGACGCCCGGCTCGCCCAGCGCATCCACCGCCTCACCGTAAAGCTCGTCACTGACTCGCCCTTCCTTAAGGAGATGGATGGCCACTTGGTACACCGCACGCGCGGGCTCGTCTTCAAACTTCGGCACAGCGTGGGCTGCGATGGCGTCAATAATTTCCGGCGCCAGCCCCGCCTCTAGGGCGTACACCTTGTGGGCCTTCCACTGCATGTGAGCGGTCCAGTGACGGGCGCAGACGAGAATGGCCAGCTCGGTCAAGCGCAGGCCGAGCGACGTCTCGAAACGCAAAGTTTCGCCGAGACTTTGAATACGCCCCGCCAGTTGAGGATTGCGAATCCACGCGATCATGGGGGCCGGAATCTTTCCGCGCTTTCCTGAGATGACGTCGTCGCAGGCTCGCCGCTGTTCAGGTGTCATGGCCTCCGGGGCCGGCATTTCAATTCGTCTCACGATCTTCTCTTGGTTTATCCGTTCGTATTGCAGGCGCTTGCCGCAGCCGCCCCCGTACCGTACTCGTCAACCTCCTTCAACGAGCTGCAGTCACCCCACCGTCCACCACTAACTGGGTGCCCGTGATGTAGCCCGCCTCGTCGCTTGCCAGGAAGACGACGGCGTTGGCGATGTCCCATGCCTCGCCCATTCGCCCCATGGGAATCAACGCATTGCGCTTCGCGATGAGCTCGCTTGGGTCGGCCTGCAACTGGTTGGCGAGGCGCGTCGTGACGAGCGGGGTATTCATCATGCCCACTACTACCGTGTTCACCCGGATGCCCTTCTTGACGTAGGCAATCGCGACAGATCGGCTGAAAGGGCCAAGCCCTCCTTTTGCTGCGGCATAGGCCACATTCACGCGGCCGCCGAGCTGATGCGACATATGCGAGATGCTGGAGACATTGATGATGGCGCCGCCCTTACCCTCGGCTTCGAATTGCTGTTCCATCACGGGAAGAACAAATTTGCATCCCAAGAAGGCGGTTTTGAGGTTGAGATCCATCTGGTGATCCCATTGCTCCACACTCAGCGACACCGGGTCGCCCGGCACACTGCCGCCAATGTTATTCACCAGCACATCGATTCGGCCGTACTGCTTCAGGCAGGCTTCAATTGCTTTCCCAACATCGGCTTCGATCGTCATGTCGCAGACGTGCCCTTGCCAGTGCTCGAGGCCCTCTTCTTGCATGGCTTTTTCGGTTCCACGCAATGCCTCGGCACTTCGGTCGATGCCGAATACCTTCGCACCCTGGCGAGCCAGCAACACGGCGGTAGCGCGGCCATTTCCCCAACCCTCGCCTACAGAACCGGCACCCGCCACAAGCGCCACTTTCCCATTGAAATCCAACATATATTTTCCTGTAGGGGCCGATTAATTCACTAGCCCGAGCTCGCGCGCCTGGATCTGCAGGGCGATAAAGTGTGAATAGATGCGCGCCTGAGATAGCCCGCTGCCCATGAACCACAGCCCCCGCTGAGGGGTGGGTCGGTACATATTGTTCAGTTCACCATCAGGTGCCAGTCCCCAAATCGGGCCGACCTTCTCAGCCACGTCGTCGCCCAATAGTTCGCGTACGACTTCCTGCTGGCTTTGGTAACCCGTTGCCGCCACGACCAAATCGGCCGGTAGAACGCGGCCGTCCTTCATCAACAGACCTTCCTCCACGAAGCGATCGATATCCTCGTGCTGCACCAGCCCCACCTCGCCATTGGCAATCAGTTCGGAACAGCCGCAGTTGAGGTAATAGCCACTATGCGTGCGACGCACCTTAGTCTGATAGCCGCCGCCGTCTTCACCGAGATCGAGCTTGAAGCCGCGCGCCTCCAGACGGTCGAGCAACGGCTTGTCGGCCTCTTGCATCTTGCGAGCGAGAAGTTGCGCACCTTTCAGCGCCAGCGGGAAGGTATGAGAGGTTGCGATGAGGTCGCACTCTTCGGTGGGAAGACCTTCGTCGTAATAAAGCGTGTACGCCAGTGTGGCGGCCTTTACGCTTACAACGGTGATGGGCCCACGCTGGATCATGGTCGTATTCACGCCATGGCCATGCAAGTCTTGCGCAATATCGTGGCCGCTCGTGCCCGCACCGATGACGATGGCGTTCTTTCCTTGCCAGGCTGCGCCGTTCTTGTAGCCGTGGGTGTGCACGAGGTCGCCCTTGAACTTTTCGAGCCCTGGCATGTTCGGCATCTTGGGCGCGCCCACGATGCCATTCGCCAATACGAGATGGCGCGGCTTCATAAGCCTTGTCGAGCTATCGGCCTTGCGAACGACGGCATGCCACACGCCGGATTCGTCGTCATACCGCGCGCTTACGAGTTCGGAGCTCGTCCACACGTTGCATTCCATGGCGTTTGCGTAGAATTCCAACCAATTGGCCAACATGTCTTTAGGCAAATACTTAGGCCAAGAGGATGGGAACGGAAGGTGCGCCATATGATTGAGCGCGACTTGGTTGTGGAGCGCCAGCGAGTGGTAGCGCTTGCGCCACGTGTCGCCGACTCGCTGCTCCTTATCGACACAGAGGGCGTCGACACCCACCAAGCGCAGCCGAGCAGCCAATGAAAGCCCCGACTGGCCGGCTCCCACGATCAGCACCGCCGGGTCACGATCCGTAAAAGCCTGCTCCTTTTCGCGCCGGTCTGCCCAGTTGTCGCCTCCGGTGAAGCGAGAATGCGCGGCGCCCATGGGGCGTCGGGGCCCCACCGCGGGCTCGTGACCCTTCAATTCCTGAAGCGAGGTCATGAACACCCACGCCTTACCGGGTTGATCCACCGGAAGGCGAACGACACCATAGCAGCGCCCGACCTGCGTCTCGAACTCAAAAATGCCCTCGGTGACCGTCACACCGAGGCGCTTGACGTCGCGCGGCGGAGTACGGTCTTGCGCGATTTTAAATCCATGCGCATTGACGAACTTCTGATTCGCCATGAGCCTGTCTATAATCGCGGCGCGGCCGTCGTGAGGCGTGATACTCCACGTGAACGCCACGAGATCGCGCCACTGGGCGTCTTCTACGAACAGATTATTCAACGCGCTTCGGTCTGCACGTACGACCGCTGTTTCAAAGGCTCTCAGCCAGTCGGCCACACGGTCTGCGGCAGTCTGCTCATTGAGTTCCGGCTGCCTCAAAAGCAAGTCCTCCATCTCTGTTCCTTATATCTGAATTCGGTTCAATCAGATTTTCATTCTATTGAAGCGACCACTTCTTTTATACGGGCCACGCCGGGAAAGATCATTGCTTAGAACGCAATAATCGAAGTTTCAAGGAATTTAGCTGAGGCGCCGAGTGAACTTTAATTTTTTACATCCTGGCCTCGCGGTTTTCGCGTACGACGCAATACACCTTTCCGCGGAATGCTCTCGACCACACCTGATCACCACCGTATATTGGGCGGGACGCAATTCTATATACGTCAATGATTTATATAGGAAGCAATTGCGAAATGAAGGAGATGCCGGAATATCAATCCGATACCGGCGCGAACACCATAAAAGCACATTGGAGACTTCGATGAGAATCAATAGTGAACGGTTCCGGCGCACACGCAGAACGGTACTGATGGCTCTGGCCGCCCCTTTACTGGCTGCCGCGCAGCCGGGGACAGCCATCGCTGCGAGCGACTTTCCGTCGAAGCCGGTCGTGTTCGTCGTGCCCTATGCGCCGGGCACTGTAGGCGATCTATGGGCGCGCATGCTTTCACCCGAGCTTGCCAAAGAATGGGGCCAGCCCGTGATCGTAGAAAACCGCCCAGGCGGAGCCGCGCTGATCGGTATGAATCAAGTCAGGAAGGCGAAGCCCGACGGCCATACGCTGTTGCTGGGCAGCCTTAGCACGAGTATGGCGGGGCTTACGAAAGCGAATCTTGACTTCGATCCGCAGGCCGAGCTCGCACCGGTCTACAAATACCTCAGCTTCAAGATCGTGTTCGCAACCAATGCGCCCACCTACGAGCAGGCGAAGGATCTCAGAGAGCTAGGTGAATACAGCCGCACGCAACCCAATGGCATCTTTGTCGGCGATACCGGCCCGGGTACGGCGTTCAACATGACAATGGGATTTGTTCTGAAGGGCCTGAAGTTCAAATATGAACCGGTAGGGTTCAATAGCATGTCGGAGATCGCGCTGGCGACAATACGGAATGACGTGCAGCTCATGGTCAACACGCCTTCGGTGCTAAAGGGTCACTTCGACGACAAGACCATGTTTCCGCTCGCCGCACTATCGGAAGAACGCTACGCCGACATGCCGGAAGTACCTACAGTCAAGGAGCTCGGGTATGACGGCTTCGTTCCAGAAGTCTGGAATGGCCTGTTTGCGCCCCGAGGTACGCCACCTGAAGTACTCGACGAGATTGCACAGACGGTGCAGAAGGTGTCGATGCGCCCTGATATGAAAGATCGGATCGAGAGCACCTTTACCGGTGTGATCCCCTCTGGCGCCCGTTCCGAGTTTGAACAATCACTCAAGGACGATACGGAACGCTGGAAGAGCTTCCTGAAAGAGATCAACTTCAAACCTCTGTAGGGCACGCCAACCCTTGCACCGAACCTGATTTCAGATAACCTTCGTCAATCAATAGGTGTGGCGCAGGCAAACGAGATCATGGACGAGTTAGCAAGAATTCAAACTTTTATTCGGGTTGTGGAAGCCGGCAGCTTCTCGGCTGCCGCGCGCGGCGTCTCATCAATCAGTTCAGCTGCGCGCCAGGTGAAATCTCTGGAAGACGAGATGGGGGTGCGCCTTCTTAACCGCAGCACCCGCAGCCTCTCGCTCACGGAGCCGGGGCGGCAGTTCTATGAGCGCGTTTGCAAGATTTCGAACGACCTCATGGAGGCAAGGATGGAGGCGCAGTCGTACAAAGAGTCGGTGAAGGGCATGCTGCGAGTTTCGCTTCGCGTGTCGGCAGGCAGTACGGTGATTATTCCCGCATTGCCCAACTTCCTGGACCAGTATCCCGACCTCTGCCTCGACGTCACCCTCTCAGACGAACGTACCGACCTTATCGCGCAGTCGATCGACGTTGCGGTATGGATCGGAGCGATTCCCGACTCAAACTTGGTGGCACGGCGCCTCAGCCCGCCCCAACGCATCGTCTGCGCCAGCCCTGCATATTTTGAGCGCCACGGTAAGCCGCTCGTGCCTGAAGACTTACAACAGCATAATTGTTTGATCTATACCCATCGACCCAATCACGACAGCTGGCGCTTCAGCAAAGACGGCGTCGACGAAGAAGTCAAAGTAAAGGGCGTGTTACGTACCGACAATGGCACAGCCTTGCTTTCGGCCGGGCTGGCGGGTTTAGGCCTATTTGTCGTGAATGAGTGGATGGTGCGTCGCCTCATTGAGGAAGGCCGCCTGAACCGCGTGCTCGACGACTATACGGTCAGCCCGAACCCCGGAGATGCCGCGCTCAGTGTCGTTTACCCAAGCAGCCGCGGCATGTCGTTGAAGGTGCGAGCATTTGTCGACTTTCTGTTGGAGTTATTCAGCGGCCCTGACGAGGGCCGCGCCATCTCGCGCCCATGATGCCCGATCAGCCGGCCTGGAACGCGGCGCGCGTACCGCCATCTACGGGTATCACGACACCGTTTACGTAGCGGGCGGCGTCGCTCAACAGGAACCCGACCACGTCGGCCACGTCATCGGGCTTTCCGATGCGCCCAAGCGGCGATGCCCCCGAAGGCCGGTAGCCATGGCTTCCCGTAACGCGCCGGGCCGATTGCACCATGGGGGTCTCGATCGTACCGGGCGCGACTACATTAACCAACACACCGCGCGGCGCCAGCTCCACGGCCATGACCTGCGCAAGAGCGTGAATCGCAGCCTTCGAAGCGGAGTAGAAGCCTGTGCCGACTTTGGGCCGTACCCCGGCAATCGAACCGATGATCACGACGCGAGACGGCTGCGACGGTGTAGCTTCGGCACAGAGGAGGGGCATGGCGTGTTTGGACATCAGCCACGGGCCTTTGAGGTTCACGCCCAACAGGCGATCGACTTGCTCGTTTGTCATGGCGTCGATGGGGCCCACCGACACGACGCCGGCCGAACACACTAGCGCATCGAGTTTGGTAGTGTCCTTGGCGATCTCGGCGAAGACACGCTCGACGCTATCGGGATTAGAAACATCACACTCGAGGCACGTTAACTGACCCGTTGAACCAGCGGGTAAATCGAACGCGTCGGGCGTTGAGGGGGTCAGGTCGAGCATCCAGACGCGCCACCCTTCCTGAAGCAGTCGGTTCACTACGCCTTTGCCAATGCCCGACCCGCCGCCAGAGACAACCGCCGTTCTCGAGCTCATTGTTCGGCCCCGAAACTGTTTTGCGGTACACCACCGTACAGACCCCATGAGCTGGCGACATTCCATCCGGCATCGATGAGCAAGTCTATCCCGGTGATTGCGGATGCCCGGCGAGAGGCCAGGAATTCGACGCCTTCGGCGACTTCGTTCGATTCGACGCGCCGGCCCAACGCCATATGGTCTTCAATATTGCTTGCATA
>CAZPYF010000026.1:0-16114 GCA_964590015.1 uncultured Burkholderiaceae bacterium | reverse complement strand
CTGCTTCGAGCCACACCCCGCCTTGTGGCAGAGCCAGACCCACCTGCGACGGCGTGTCGGCGGCGTGGCACCATCGCGCCCACTGGGTCGGCAGAGCCAGCGATACCAGCCCCTGCTGCCACTGCGCCTCTTCGCATTCCGGCACACGCAATAGTGAACCGCAGCGTTCCAGCACATTCGGGAAGGCCGCCCAGCGCAAGTGCGCGAGCAGTATGCCCGCGCGGCTCAGACGGCACATTGGATTGTCATCACGACTGAACGCCGGCGTCATCGCCGCGCTGTGGTGGCCGAGGTGTGTACCGGCGAGCCCGTGTCGGAAAGCAGGATCAAAAAGCGTGACCGCGTGGCCGCGCAACGCCAGAGAATGCGCCACGCCGGCGCCCGCGAAGCCGCTGCCCACCACGATCACGTGATCGCGCTCGACCTGAGGCGGCAGTTGCCCCAGATTCGGGCGTAGCACCGCGCGGGTCATGTGCCACTTGCCACCAAAACCCGGCGCCCGCTTCACCACGAAGCCCGCCGCTGCGAGGTCGCGCCGCACCTGGCCGGCGCTGCACCACGACGCAGCCGTCGCGCCTTGGTTGGCGATGCGCACCAGCTGGCCAAAGAGTGATCGCGACCACATCTGGGGATTGACCTGAGGCGCAAAACCATCAAGGAAGAACGCGTCGACACGGGCTTCGACCTGGCGTGCCAGATGTTCCACTCGCCCAAACCCCAGGGTAAGCGTTACACGCCCGCCATCAAATTCGAGCCGATGCAAACCGGGTAGCGGCAACGGCCAAGCCTGCAGCAGCAGATCGGCCAGTTCTCGTAGCTCCCCTTCGTGGCCGGCAAGCGCCGCAGCCAAGTCTTCGCCGGAAAAGGGATGCGCTTCGAACGAGAGCATGTGCAATCGTTGTGGGCGTTGGGGTGTGCCGCGCCACAGCTGCCACAAGGCCAGGAAGTTGTTCCCCAGGCCAAAGCCTGTTTCGCACACCGTGAAGGTATCCTGGCCTCGCCACCGCTGCGGCAGGCCATTGCCCTGAAGAAATACGTGGTGTGCCTGCTGCACCGCGCCGCCCCGGGAGTGATACACATCGCCGTACTGCAAGGCGGCGGGTACGCCTTGTGCATCATAGGTGAGCCGTGCGGGTTCGAGCGGAGCGTGGCGCGCCTTCATGCCGGTTTCCGAAGCATGGCTGTCATGCCTGTCACGTACAATGAAACATTACCTACATAGAGGGCCAGATGAACCAGGAACATGTCATGCAATCGTTGCGTCTTCCCTTAAGCGAATGCCTTGATGCCGCCGTCACGTCGGCGCACGCCGCCGCCGCCATTCTACAGGCGTACGCCCACAACCGTGGCGACCTCGTCATCGATACGAAGATGCGTAACGATCTGGTATCTCAGGCCGATCGCGAAGCAGAACAAGCCATTATCGAGATCCTTCTCGAACGCACCCCGCAGCTGGGCATCGTGGCGGAAGAAAGCGGCGGGAAGGCTTCCGATATCGCCACGTGGTATATCGATCCTCTCGACGGCACCACCAACTTTCTTCACGGAATTCCGCAGTATGCCGTTTCGATTGCGCTCATCGCCCATGCCGGTGCGCTGGTCAATGGCGACGAGCCGCTGGAGCGCGATACACCCGTCATCGGTGTGGTCTACGATCCAAACCGCGAAGAACTCTTCACCGGGCTGCACGGCGTGGGTGCCTGGCTAAATGGGCGCCGCATCCAGTGCTCGCGCGCGGCCAACCTGGCCGAATCCGTGGTCGGTACCGGCTTTCCGTTCCGCGATTTCTCGTTCGCCGACGAGTACATGCCCACACTGCACCATGCGATCACACACACGCGCGGCCTTCGGCGCCATGGCGCAGCGGCCCTCGATCTTGCATGGGTGGCTTGCGGTCGCTACGATGCCTACTGGGAAATGGGCCTGGCGCCGTGGGATGTTGCAGCGGGCACCGTGCTGGTACGTGAAGCCGGCGGAATCTGCGAAGACATCTTCCACACCGACCCCTGGCCCATTGGCGGCTATGTGTACGCGGGCAACGAACACACCGCGCCCGAGCTCGATGCCATGATCCAGCCGCACATGAAGCCGCGCTAACACTACTACAGGAACGGTGCCACCATGAATCTCGCAGAACCCATCGTCCGCTGGCAAGACGACATTGCACGAATCCGTCGCGACATCCACCAGCATCCCGAACTGGCCTACGAAGAAGTGCGCACGGCCGAACTGGTGGCCGGGCAGCTCGAGTCATGGGGCATCCCCGTTGTGCGCAACGTAGGTGTCACGGGGGTGGTCGGCACCATCAAGGGTCGCAGCGACAACGGTCGGGCCATCGGTTTACGCGCCGACATGGACGCGCTGCCCATGCAAGAGCTCAACACGTTTGAACACGCGAGCCGCAACGAAGGAAAAATGCACGCCTGCGGCCACGACGGCCATACCGCGATGCTGCTGGCGGCAGCGCGCTGCCTCGCCGAGAGCCGCGACTTCGACGGCACGATCTACGTGATCTTTCAGCCCGCCGAAGAAGGCCACAGCGGCGCCAAAGCCATGATCGACGACGGTCTATTCGAGCGTTTCCCCATGAGCGCCGTCTTCGGCATGCATAACTGGCCGGGCATGCCGGTAGGCAGCTTCGGGCTGTCAGCCGGGCCCATGATGGCATCGAGCAACACCTTTGGAATTCACATCGAAGGCAAAGGCGCACACGCCGGTATGCCCAATCTGGGCGTCGACCCCATCATCACCGCCGTGCAGATCGTGCAGTCGTTGCAGACCATTATTTCGCGCAACCGTGATCCGCTCGATCCGGGCGTGCTTAGCGTCACGCAAATCCATGCGGGCTCCGCCGACAACGTCATTCCCACCGACGCGGTCGTGCGCGGCACGGTGCGTACCTTCACCGATACCACGCTCGACCTTATCGAGAACCGTATGAAGGTGGTATGCGAGCAAACCGCAGCCGCATTCGGCTGCGTGGCCACACTCGACTTTCAGCGCAAGTACCCACCAACGGTGAACACGCGGGCTGAAGCCGAGTTTTGCGCAGACGTCATGGAAGGCATCGTGGGCGCAGAGCGCGTGGTGCGCGACATCACGCCCTCCATGGGCGCTGAAGACTTTGCCTTCATGCTGCAGCACAAGCCCGGCTGCTACGTCTGGATCGGCAACGGTCAGGGCGAGCACCGCGATGCGGGCCATGGAATGGGCCCGTGCATGCTGCACAACGGCTCTTACGACTTCAACGACGAACTGATTCCGCTGGGCGGCACCTATTGGGTCGAACTCGCCCGCCGCTGGTTGGCCAACCCCACTTGCTAGTGCTGAGCGGCCACCCGGGCAGGAAGCGTACAACCCGGTAAAATGCGAGGGGCGCCTATTCCGGCGCTGCCTCATCTGGAGCCGTACCGTGAGCACCGAGAACACCCGTCTTGCCACCGCTGTCAGCCAGCCCGTGCTGCGCGTCATGCCCATGCCAAAAGATGCAAACATGCACGGCGACGTTTTCGGTGGCTGGATCATGGCGCAGGTCGACATTGCCGGTGCAGTGCCCGCCACACGCAGGGCAGGCGGCCGAGTGGCCACCGTGGCGGTCAATGCATTCGTGTTCAAACAACCGGTCTTTGTCGGCGACCTCCTGAGCTTCTATACCGAGATCGTGAAAGAGGGGCGCACATCCATCACCGTATCGGTGGAGGTCTATGCCGAACGGCAGCGCCTCGAATCCGAACCCGTGAAAGTGACCGAAGCCACGCTCACTTACGTGGCCACCGACGAGACGCGTCGCTCCCGCCCCCTGCCGCCTCTCTGAGCGACCGTATCGATGTCGGAAAAAGCTGTTGACCCCGCTCAGCCCGTCACGATCCGACGACGGCTGGATCCAGAAGACGCGCAACACGCCCTGCAAGAGCTTCAGAATATTCTGAAGCGCCAGGAGGTGGTGGAGGCGCTCGCCCATCGCCAGGACGAAGACGACGACCGCTCGAACCTGCTCGAAGGCGTGCTGCACCGCCGGCACGAAGACGAGATCCGGGCCATCGTTAACGACCTGCACCCGTCAGACATCGCGTTCATCTTGGAGTCACTGCCGGTCTATGAGCGGCAGGCGGTCTGGCAACTGGTCAGCGCCGAACACGACGCCGATGTGCTTCTCGAGGTCGAGGATTGGGCGCGTGAGTCGCTGATCCAGTCCATGGACCACGACGACCTCGTGGCCGCCGCCGAGCTCATGGACGCCGACGAGATCGCCGATCTCGCCTCCGACCTGCCGCCCGATGTTGTTGCCGAAGTTCAAAAAGGGCTCACCGAGCAGGAACGCGCCCAATTGCTGGAAGCCATGGGTTACCCCGAGGGCACGGTGGGCGCGATCATGGATTTCGAGATGGTGCGGGTGCGTGAAGATGTCACGCTCGAAGTCGTGCTGCGCTATCTGCGCAGGCTACAAGAGCTCCCCGACCATACTGACCAGATCTTCGTGGTCGATCGGCAAGACCGGCTGCAGGGCACGCTGCCGGTGAGCGTGCTGCTGGTCAAGGAGCCCGACACGCTGGTGTCTGATGCCATGCTTACCGACTATCTCAGCCTGAATCCGCTCGACTCCGACGCCGATGCGGCGGGCGCCTTTGAGCGTTACGACCTGGTGTCGTCACCGGTGAGCGACGACCAAGGTCGGCTCATTGGGCGGGTGACCATCGCCGAAGTGGTTGACGTGATTCAGGAAGACTCGCAAGAGCAAGAGCTCTCGCGCGCGGGTTTGCAGGAAGAAGACATCTTCGCCCCCGCGCGTACCGCCTTGCGTAACCGCGCGCCCTGGCTGCTGGTGAACCTCATGACCGCCGCCACCGCATCGCTAGTGGCCTCACGCTTCGAGCACACCGTGAGCGAGATCGTTATTCTGGCCTTCCTGATGTCGATCGTGGCGGGAATCGGCGGTAACTCGGGCAACCAGACCATGACCATGGTGATACGCGCCATGGCCGTCGGCCGGGTCACAGGAGCCAACATCTGGCAACTGGTACGCCGTGAAATTCAGGTCACGTTTTTAGTGGGGTCGTGCGGCAGTATTGTGGCAGCGGTCTTCGCCTGGATCTTTTCAGGCTCGATTGCTGTGGCGCTGGTCATGATGGCGGCGATCATCGGCAACATGCTGGTGGGTGCGGTACTGGGCGTACTCATTCCCATGCTGCGCGTACGCTTCGGTAAAGATCCGGCAGTGGGCTCGTCGGTGCTACTCACCTTCGCCACTGATTCTTTAGGATTTTTCCTGTTCCTCAGCCTGGCAACCCTGTTCCTGCTCTAAGCAGGTACAGGGTATTCAGGAAGGGGCCCGCTTAGGCCAGGCGGCCGTGGCAATGCTTGTATTTCTTGCCGCTGCCGCATGGGCAAGGCTCGTTGCGACCCACTTTGGGAACCGCGCTGCCGGTAGCTTGCGCGGCCTGCTCGTCGACGCCCAAGTCTTCACCACTGAGCGCGGCATCGTAGTCGGAATGATGGTAGCGCACGTTCACGGGCGGTTCCTGCTCGGCGGGTTCTTCGACCTGTTCGGGCGTTTGCACCCGCACCGTAAGAAGCACACGCACCACATCGTTACGAACGCGGTCTAGCATGTCTGAGAACAGCTCGAATGCCTCGCGCTTGTATTCCTGCTTGGGATCGCGCTGAGCATAGCCGCGCAGGTGGATGCCCTGCCGCAGATGGTCAAGCGCCTGCAAGTGGCCGCGCCAGTTCGTATCGATGGACTGCAACAGTACTGAACGTTCGAAGGGCGCCCAGGCCTCACGGCTCACCAGCTCGACCTTTGCTTCGTACACACGGCGCGCTTCAGCGAGCACGCGGTCAAGCAGGTCGTCGTCGGTGAGTTCTGGCTCCTTCTCGAGGGTCTCGGCTAACTGCAGCTCGAGCGCCCAGTCGGAATCAAGCGCCGCCTGTAAGCCGGCGACATCCCATTGCTCTTCAACGGAGCCTTCCGGGACATAGACTCGGAATTGCTCGGAGATCGCGGCATGAATCAGGTTGGCGACCGTATCGCCCACGTCGTTGGCCTCAAGGACCTCGTTACGTTGTGAGTAGAGCACCTTGCGCTGGTCGTTGGCAACGTCGTCGTACTCAAGCAGTTGCTTGCGAATATCGAAGTTACGGGCCTCGACCTTACGCTGTGCCGACTCGATGGAACGCGACACCATGCGCGCCTCGATCGGCTCGCCTTCCGGCAGGCGCAGACGCTCCATGATCGCGCGTACGCGGTCGCCGGCGAAGATGCGCATCAGCGGGTCTTCGAGCGACAGGTAAAAGCGTGACGAACCCGGGTCGCCCTGGCGCCCCGCCCGGCCGCGCAACTGATTGTCGATACGGCGCGATTCGTGGCGTTCGGTACCAATGATGCGCAGGCCGCCAGCCTTCTTCACGGCCTCGTTGGCCGGTGCCCATTCGGCCCGAATTCGTTCGACGCGAGCCCGCTTTTCTTCGTCGCTGAGCGATTCGTCTTGCTGAACCAGCATCACCATCTTTTCGACACTGCCGCCCAGCACAATATCGGTACCCCGACCGGCCATGTTGGTGGCAATGGTGATGTGCCCGGGCTTGCCGGCTTCGGCCACGATTTCAGCTTCGCGGGCGTGCTGCTTGGCATTGAGCACTTCATGCGGAAGCTTGTGCTGCTGCAGCAGGTTCGAGAGTCGTTCCGAGTTCTCGATGCTGGTGGTACCCACGAGCACCGGCTGGCCGCGTTGGTGACAATCGCGAATGTCTTCCAAGATGGCGTTGAACTTTTCGTCGTCGGTCTTGTAGACCTGATCGTTCTGGTCGTCGCGAATCATGGGCCGGTTGGTGGGTACCAACACGGTTTCAAGGCTGTAGATCTGCTGGAACTCGTAGGCTTCGGTATCGGCCGTGCCGGTCATGCCCGCCAGCTTCTCGTACATGCGGAAGTAGTTCTGGAAAGTGATCGATGCCAGTGTCTGGTTCTCGTTCTGGATCTGCACACCCTCTTTGGCCTCAACGGCCTGGTGCAGGCCTTCCGACCAGCGTCGGCCTGCCATGAGGCGGCCGGTGAATTCGTCGACGATCACGACTTCGCCGTCTTGCACGACATACTGCTGATCGCGGAAAAACAGATTGTGTGCGCGTAACGCCACCATCAGGTGGTGCACCAACGTGATGTTGCGCGGCTCGTACAGCGACTCGCCTTCAGGCAGCAACCCGTGTTGGCTCAATAGCTGCTCGGCCTTTACATGGCCGGCTTCCGAAATATGAACCTGCTGCCCCTTTTCGTCGACCCAGAAATCCCCTTCGGGATCAGGCTCTTGTGGCTTGGGTTCGCTGGCCATGCGAACGAGCAACGGCGCGATCTCGTTCATGCGCTGATAGAGAACGGTGTTGTCTTCGGCTTGCCCGGAAATGATCAGCGGTGTGCGCGCTTCGTCAATGAGAATCGAGTCGACCTCGTCGACAATGGCGTAGACCAGTTCACGCTGACGGCGATCTTCGGCGCGATACTCCATGTTGTCGCGCAGGTAGTCGAAACCGAACTCGTTGTTCGTGCCGTAAGTGATATCGGCGCGATAGGCTTCAATTTTCTCGGCGTTTTCTTGTTGCGGCACGACGATACCGACCGACATGCCCAGGAAATTGTAGAGCGCGCCCATCCACTCGGCGTCGCGGCGGGCCAGGTAGTCGTTGACTGTGACGACATGCACGCCCCGGCCCGGCAGCGCATTCAGATACACGGCGAGCGTGGCCGTAAGCGTCTTGCCTTCGCCCGTTCGCATTTCAGCGATCTGGCCGTTATGCAGGGCGATACCGCCCACCATCTGCACGTCGAAGTGGCGCATGCCAAAGACGCGCTTACTGGCTTCGCGTACCACCGCGAACGCTTCGGGTAACAGCGTGTCGAGCTGGGCTCCCTGTTCAAGGCGTTGACGGAATTCCAGTGTCTTGCCTTGCAACTGCTCGTCGGTGAGCGCCTCGAATTGCGCTTCGAGCGCATTGATCTGGTTGACCTGACGACGATACTGCTTGAGTAAGCGATCGTTGCGACTGCCGAAAAGCTTTTTTAACAGAGAGACCATTCTTATGTCGTCGTTTGCTCGAACGAACGGGCGCCGTTCGGGCGTGTGTTTTTGGTTTGGCGGACAAACAAAAGCCGCAGAAGCGATACAGTTTAACGCAGCTCCAGGCCGGCGTTGGCATCTTGGGTATCGGCGGGCAGAGTGAGCGCTACAACGTCAACGGCCGGCTCGTCGTCGAGGGTCGGCCATTGTTCAAGAAACAAGGTGGGATCGAGGGCATGGCCGGCTACGCGCACCTCAAAATGCAAATGTGCACCCGTACTGCGCCCAGTGGAACCGACACGGGCGATTTGCTGGCCACGGGTGATGAGTTCGCCCGGCTTCACGGAAATGGACGAGGCATGCGCGTAGCGGGTGACCAGGCCGTTACCATGGCTGATCTCAACGGTTTTGCCATACCCGGGAACATAGCGTGCAAGTGTGACAATGCCGCCCGAAGCCGCGTGTATCGGCGTACCCCGGGGGGCGGCGAAATCCAGCCCCTCATGCATCGCATGTCGCCCGGTGATGGGATGGCGCCGCCAGCCATAGGAAGACGACATATACGGATGGTCGACAGGGCTGAAGGTCGGAAGGCTCTCTTTCGTGCCAACGCGGCGCGTAAGCACCGCATCGAGCAGCCCCAATCGGTCCTTGCCGGATGTCAGGTCGCGCTCGAGCATATCAAGCTCACGACCCAAGGTCTCGGCTGTCCAGCCATGGCCAAACATCGGTTCGGCTTCGTGCGCATCGACCATAGCCTGCTCCAGGCTCAGCTGCACTTCAGGGTCGGTGTACGACACACCGGAAGCGTCTGCCACTCTTTGTGCCAAGCCTTCCAACGCGATGATGCGCGCCTGCATATCGCCTACTTTGGCCGCCAGCACCCCGATGTTTTCGCGGATGTACCCGGCATCGCGGTTTGCGGCACCGCTATCGCCCAGGCTGCTCATGAGAGCGGCTTCGGAGCGCGACTCGAACTGTGACTGAACCCAGGCCCCCGCTACCGCCGACATTGCCATGGCCGCGCCGGCGGTAATAGAGATGAAGGCCAGGCGCAAGGCTTTGGCTGTAGAATGAGATTCGTTGCTACCCATGGTTAATTCCGGTGTGAATGCTTCCAATATGCGCAGCGCTGAGGCGCGCACGAAACGATCGGGGTCGCGGCACAACCGTCAGGCCGCGCTCGCATTGAGTTGGCTCGCCCTCGACGAAACGGGCGCAAGCTTGATGTCGATGGCCCGCAATCTCTTGCAGGCGCAAGAGGTGGTGCGCAAGGCGCTGCCGCCCGTTCTGGGCCAGGGATGCCGGGTGGCCAACATAGACAGACAACGGATCACGCTCGCGGTTCCCGGCGCGGCTCACGCCACGCGCTTGCGCCAGCTCACGCCCACGTTGCTGCGCGCCTTGGTTCAACACGGATGGAACCTTACCGAAGTGGAAATCCGTGTACAAGCCGCCATGACCCCAAAGGCACCGCCACGCCCGCCTCGGGAAGTACGGCCACTCGACCGTCAAGCCCTCGGGTGCTTTAAAAGCTTGGAACAAACGGTACCGCCCGGCCCACTAGCAGACGCCATTGCGCGCCTGCTAAAGCATCACGGCGTGGGCAAATAGGCCGGCTTCAGGCGAATTTCCACTCGTACTCGAACGCTTTGGGCGCCGCCTCGGGCGATTCATAGCTGATGGTTTCCCAGGCGTCTTCCTGCGCAAGCAGCGCCCGGGCGAGCTGATTGTTCAGCCCATGACCCGACTTACAGGCCACATAATGCGCCACCAGCGGCCGACCAATAAGATAAAGGTCGCCGATGGCGTCAAGAATTTTGTGCTTCACGAACTCGTCGTCGAAACGAAGGCCGTCTGAATTCAAAACGCGGTATTCGTCCATCACGATTGCGTTATCAAGGCTGCCGCCACGCGCCAGGCCTGCCGCGCGCAAAGCTTCAACCTCGCTTGCAAAGCCGAATGTACGGGCGCGAGCGATGGTCTTTACATAGGAGTCTGTTTCGAAGTCGACTTTCGCAAAGTTGGCCGTGGAATCGATGGCCGGATGACGGAAGTCGATGGAGAACGACAGCGCAAAACCGTTATAGGGCTCGAGCCGGGCCCATTTAGCGTCTTTGCCTTCGCCTTCACGTACCTCGACAGGCTTCAGTACGCGCATGAATTTCTTGGGCGCCGCCTGTTCTTGAAGGCCGGCGCTGCGCAGCAAGTACACGAAGGTACCTGCGCTGCCATCCATGATGGGCACTTCTTCGGCAGTGAGGTCGATATGCAGGTTGTCGATGCCCAACCCCGCCAACGCAGACATCAAGTGCTCAACCGTAGAAACGCGAACGTCGCCCTGCTGCAGCACCGACGCCATGCGGGTATTGCCCACTTGATCGGCGCGAGCCGGGAGGTCGACTACTTGCGGCAAATCAACGCGATGAAAAATGATACCCGTGTTCGGTGCGGCGGGGCGGAGCGTGAGCTCAACGCGACGGCCTGAGTGCAGGCCCACGCCTTTCGTGGAAATGGGTTTCTGTATGGTGCGTTGACGAAGCATGTATGTGGGAGAGTCGCTCGAGGCGCTATGTTGTTGTGGTCTGCCGGCATTGTAACCGGTGCCAGGGTATACCACTAATTATCTTATGTTTCAAACAACTGCGGCCGCCCAGTGAGTTCTACCGTACAAGCGAGCATGCCGTGGAGGAATCGACACTCATCGATACAATAACGTTACATTTTGTGTCGAAGCGGCAGAATCCATGACACGCCTGCCCCGGGGAGTGGGCAAGCGTGTCGTGGGGATCCGGCGGCGGGCGCAATACCGCAGCCGGTCATGTGAAGGTCAGGCGTCGCTTAGTCGGCTTGTTTGCGCAAGAAGGCCGGGATGTCGTAGTGATCCATACCGGCAGTTTCCAGCGCACGAACCTGTGCAGAAGCCTGGCTGCGCGGATTGCGGAATACCGACGGCACATCCAGATCTTGGTGTTGTTGAACCGGGCGATCGTCGGTGCCCGTACGCAGAACTTCAGCGTTGTTCTGCACCAGCTGCGGGCGGGCATTGTGGCGACCCAGGCCAGTGGCGACAACGGTGACGCGCAGGTTCTCGCCCATGGAATCGTCGTAGGCGGTACCGAAAATCACCGTGGCGTCTTCAGCTGCGTAGCCGCGGATGGTTTCCATGATCTCGCGTGTCTCACGCATCTTGAGCGTGCGGCTGGCTGTGATGTTCACCAACATGCCGCGTGCGCCGTGCAGGTCAACGCCTTCAAGCAGCGGGCAAGCAATCGCTTGTTCAGCGGCGACCCGAGCGCGGTCAGCGCCGGAAGCCACAGAAGTGCCCATCATGGCCTGACCCTGCTCGCCCATGATCGTCTTCACGTCTTCGAAGTCAACGTTCACATTGCCTTCGACGTTGATGATCTCGGCAATGCCGGCGCAAGCGTTGTGAAGCACGTCGTCGGCCGACTTGAAGCAGTCTTCCTGAGTCGCGTCTTCGTCGAGCAGGTCGTAAAGATTCTCGTTGAGAACAACGATGAGCGAATGCACATGCCGCGACAGCTCGGCAATGCCTTCTTCGGCCATCTTCATGCGCTTGTTGCCTTCGAATGTGAACGGCTTCGTAACCACACCCACCGTCAAGATACCCAGTTCCTTGGCCACTTCTGCCACGACGGGGCTCGCACCCGTACCCGTACCACCGCCCATGCCGGCCGTAATGAACACCATATGAGCACCGTTCAGTGCCGCGCGGATCTCTTCACGAGCCGTCTCGGCGGCGGAGCGACCTTGTTCTGGCTTGGCGCCGGCCCCAAGACCTGTTCGGCCGAGGCGAATCTGCACGGGGGCGTCGGAAGCGGCCAGCGCCTGTGCATCGGTATTGCAGCAAATGAATTCCACGCCCTGGACACCAGAGTGGATCATGTGGCCGACGGCATTGCCGCCGGCTCCGCCCACGCCGACCACCTTGATGACGGTGCCGTTTGCGCTGGTATCGAGCATTTCAAAGTTCATCATTTTTGGACTCCTTCACATAAATCCATGAATCGTTATGAATCAAACTAAATTCCCCTGTACTTCTTCTTCTTTGCGAAGGGCTGCAGGGTATTGACGACAACGCATCACCCTTTAGCGCCTTCCCGAGCGAGTTTCGTTGACTCGCCCATAAGGCCCGTAAGCCTTAATTCATAAACCACTCCTTCATGCGCGCCAGCAAAGTGGCGAAATTGCCCTTCTGCTGCGCGACCTTGCGGCCGCGCGCGCGCTGTAGACGGGCTTCCTGCAAGAGGCCCATCACGGTGGAAAATCTTGGGTTGTGCATCACGTCGGCCAGGCTGCCCTCATACGAAGGAATGCCGACCCGCACGGGCTTGAGGAAGACATCTTCCGCCAGTTCAACAATGCCCGGCAGCAGTGAGGTCCCACCCGTCAGCACCACGCCCGAGGCAAGCAGGTCTTCGTAGCCCGACTCACGGATGACTTGCTGTACGAAGCCGAACAGCTCCTCGACGCGCGGCTCGATCACGGCGCCGAGCGCCTGACGCTTCACTTGCCGATTGGGCCGGTCGCCCAACCCCGGCACTTCAATCTGTTCATCCGGGTTCACCAACACCTGTTTCGCCACGCCGTAACGCAGCTTGATCTCCTCGGCGTCAGGGGTGGGCGTACGCAGCATGGCGGCAATATCGCTGGTGATCTGGTCGCCTGCGATAGGCACGACGGCGGTGTGTCGAATGGCCCCGTTGGTATAGATGGCTACGTCGGTCGTGCCGCCACCGATGTCGACGAGCACGACGCCCAGTTCCTTCTCGTCGGAGGTCAGGCACGCCATGCTGGAAGCCAACGGTTGAAGAATGAGGTCTTGCACTTCCAGACCGCAGCGGCGCACGCATTTAACAATGTTCTGCGCCGCGCTGACCGCGCCGGTCACGATATGCACCCGCACCTCGAGGCGCAGGCCGCTCATGCCGATCGGCTCGCGGATGTCTTCCTGCGAATCAACAATGAACTCCTGGGTCAGGACGTGCAGCACCTGTTGATCGGTCGGGATGTTCACGGCCTTGGCCGTTTCGATCACGCGCGCAACATCGGTGGCCGTAACCTCCTTGTCTTTCACCGCGACCATGCCGCTGGAATTGAAGCTGGTGATATGGCTGCCCGCAATGCCCGTGTAGACCTCGCGGATCTTGCAGTCGGCCATCAGTTCGGCTTCTTCGAGGGCCCTCTGAATCGAGTTGACGGTCGACTCAATATTGACAACCACGCCTTTGCGCATGCCCCGCGATTCGTGCTGACCCAGCCCCAGTACCTCGAAGCGCCCTTCCGGCAATATCTCGGCAACGACCGCCACCACTTTACTGGTGCCGATATCGAGTGCAACGATGAGATCCTTGATGTCACGGGTCATAGTGTTCTATTTGCTCGGTGGTGGAGTGACGGGCGCCAACGTAATGGCAAACCCATTCGGATAACGCAGATCGGCATGAGCGATCAACCGACCGTTCAAGGTGCGCGCAAGGCGCGGCCAAGCTTCGACGAAGCGCTCGATGCGTGCGGCAAAAGGCAATGCGCCTGAGCGCCCGTGCGGATCCGCGATATCGGCCGCGGGATCCCGGCCCAGATTGAGCCTCATGCCATCAGATAAAGTGACCTCCCAGGCGTAGCGTGGGCTGAGAGCCAGCTCGTTCACCCGCAGGTTCAATGGGGCAAACCAGCGCGCCACCTCGGCATACCGCTGAACCACCAGCCGCTCCGAGTCGTCGGGCCCCTTGAGTTGGGGCAGCACGACACCTGGGGGCAGCTCGCTCGCGTATGCGGCAAAGGCTTCACCCCAAGTGTTGATCATCTCGTTCTCATTCCACAGCGCCAGGGGTTGGTGTTCTTCCACATACACCGCCAGGGCGTCGGGCCAGACCCGCTGCACGCGTGCATGGCGCACCCACGGCGTGGTTTCGATGAGATGCCGCGCGTCGTCTAGATCAATGAAGAAGAAGTTTCCGCGCAGCTTGTCCTTGATGCTCTCCGTGAGGCTCGACGCGGTCACGAACCGCAGATCGGAGCCTTCTTCGATGGGTGCGAGGCGCAGGGTGGAAATCATGAAATAGGGGCGCTGCGCGATCCAGACCACCGCACCCAACAGCAACGCGACGACCGCCAGCATGGCCAGCGAATTCGCGATGAAGTTGATGAGGCGGGCGTCTTGGAACATGGTGTCGATCCTTAGCGCTGCGCCGGCTGGCGCACTTTGCACGATGCCGTCGACAAAATGGCCACGCACAGTTCGGCGTAGCTCATTCCGGCGGCCCGCGCACTCATGGGCACCAGGGAATGGCTGGTCATGCCGGGCGAAGTATTCAGCTCCAGCAACCAGGGCTTGGACTGCTCATCGAGCATGAAGTCGGCACGACCCCAGCCTTCGCAGCCCAGCGCCCGGTAGGCGTGCTCGGCGAGGCTCAAGATGTGGTCGGTGAGCTCGGCATCGAGCTCGGCGGGGCAGATATATTGCGTGGCGTCTGAGATGTACTTGTGCTCGTAGTCATAGTTGCCGCCGGGTGCGATGATCTCGACGATGGGCAGCGCACGCGCCGAACCGCCCGAGCCGAGAACGGCCACTGTGATTTCGCGCCCGCGTATGAACTGCTCGGCCAATACCTCGGTATCGAAGCCCGACGCCAGGTCATACGCCTTCCTGAGGTCGGCGGGCGCTTCCACGCGCGTGATACCCAGTGTGGAACCTTCATGCGGCGGCTTGATCATCAGCGGCCAACCCAGTGCGTCGGCCTGCGCAAGATCGGCTTCATTGGTGAGCACGGCAAATCCGGGCGTAGGCAGCCCATGCTGCAGCCACACGCGCTTGGTCATGATTTTGTCCATCGCCAGGCTGGATGCCATAGGCCCGCTACCGGTGTAGGGCAGCTGCAGCATCTCAAGCGCACCTTGTATCGTGCCGTCTTCGCCATAGCGCCCATGCAGGGCGATGAACACACGATCAAAACCGGCCTGGGCCAGTTCCACGATGCTCTGGCGCCCCGTGTCGAACAGATGCGCGTCTACACCCACACTGCGTAGCGCGTCATGCACGCCCTGCCCCGACATGAGCGACACTTCGCGTTCAGCGGAATGACCACCATAAAGAACGCCGACACGGCCGAATTCCATGGTCATTGCGGTTCCCCCAACTGGCTCGGCACGCGGCTGACCGAGCCGGCACCCATAATGACAACGACATCACCGTCACGGACAAAATCGCGTATGGCCTGCGGCAGCTCAGCCACATCTTCCACAAAGACAGGCTCCACGCGCCCAGCCACCCGTAGCGCTCTTGCGAGCGCACGGCCATCGGCGGCAACAAGCGGTGTCTCGCCGGCGGCATAGACCTCGGTGAGCAATACGGCGTCAGCGGCGCCAATGACGCGTACGAAATCTTCAAAACAATCGCGGGTACGGGTATATCGATGCGGCTGAAACGCCAGCACGATGCGTCGCTCGGGCCAGGCACCCCGTGCCGCCTCTAACGTGGCGGCCATTTCATTGGGGTGGTGACCGTAATCGTCAACGACGGTATAGGTGCCGCCTCCGTGGTGAGCCGGCACACTGAAGTCGCCCACCATGCTGAACCGGCGCCCGACACCCTTGAAGGTTTCAAGCGCAGCGGCGATCTTCTCGTCGGACACCCCAAGCTCGGTTGCCACTGCGATGGCGCCCAGCGCGTTCAACACGTTGTGTCGCCCAGGCAAGTTGAGCCGCACGGAAAGCGTAGGCATGGGCCCCGCCACACCGTGACGCTCGACGTCGAACTGCATGACGGTTCCGTGGGCGCGAACATTGCGCGCCATGACCTGCGCTTCAGTGTCGATACCGTAGGTCGTCACGGGCCGCGAGACGAACGGAATGATTTCCCGCACGTTCGCGTCGTCGCTGCAAAGAATGGCTGAGCCATAGAAAGGCAGCCGCTGGGTGAATTCGACGAAGGCGCTCTTCAGCCGTGCAACGTCGTGCCCATAGGTGTCCATATGGTCGACATCGATGTTGGTGATAATCGCCATCACGGGCAGCAGGTTCAGGAACGACGCATCTGA
>CAZPYF010000025.1:14420-16473 GCA_964590015.1 uncultured Burkholderiaceae bacterium | reverse complement strand
TGCGTCGCAGATGGCGCCCAACAGATCCACGCCTCTTACTTCTGCACCAAAATCGTTGTGTAGTGGTATGAATTCCATGACAGATTCCTCCTTTAAGCCTCAAGCATTTCGGAGGACTCTATCACCGGAGTGCGCGCGGACAGACGGATTCGCGGCCATTTACACGTATGTGAAAACTGCCTAGAGTGTGCCGATGCCGGTACGGAGCTGCATCAAGACATCGTGCAACTTGTTCTGCAACCGTTCGACGGGGCCGTGGACGCCCAGCGCGAACACGCGATCGAAACGCCGCTCCGGCAGCAACATGGCGATGCAACCGGCACCTCGCTCGAGCGTGTGCTTCGAGAAGATATAGCCATTGCGCCGGCCCTTCTCCACTTCAGCCATCAGCGCATCGAGGCGAACGCGATCGTCAGGTGATTGCCATCTGAAGTTGACGCGCCGCACGATCTGGTCGATTTCGTCGTCCGTGCGTAGCCCAAGCATCAACCATCCAATACCGGAGCGGGCAATTGGCCGAGTCATGCCAATCGGCACCGTATACCAGATGGGTAGCCGCGAAGGAATGAGATAGACATACTGCACGAATAAGTCGCTTTGAACGGCGAGCGTAATCGTTTCGCCCGTGAGTTCGGAGAGCTTTTTCATTAAGGGTTGAATCTCGCCTTCGCCAAACAGCGCGCTCTGTATCCAGGTTCCGAGCGATGCAACCCGCATCGTCGGCATATAGGTGCGCGATTGGCGGTCGTAGTCGAGGTAGCCGAGAACTACCAGGCTCTTCAGAAGTGCTGAGGCGCTCGATGCGGGATACCCGAGCATTTGCACGAAATCCTTCAGTGCCATCGGACGCTGCACGGTTTCAAATGCTTCGAGGATTTCAAAGACACGTTTGGAAGATTTGACGGGGACTGGGATCATGGCGAAGCACCAAAATTATCGGATAGCAGAGAGATTACCGTTCGCTCGCCATCGTCTTCATCACCCACCTGCAAAGCGCGTCGACTTCGCGCAGGCGAACGCTGTCTCTTCGGTGCAGCAAGTAATACGACTGGCCTGTCGTGAAGGTGCCCTTGAACGGCTGCACCAATTCATCGCGCCATGAAAGCATCTCGATATCTTTGGTGGGCACACAGGCTACACCGAGGCCTTCGCGGGCGGCGAGTACGGCGCGGTAGCGCTGCCCGACATGAATCTGGTTGGCACCCTCGATATACGGCTGCCCCTGGCTCTTGAACCAGTTCCGCCAGTGGTAGGGCCGCGTTTCATTATGGATCAGCGTGGCGCGCGACAGATCTTCGATCGAGTCGAGCCCGCCCAGCGATTCAAGATAGGCTCGGCTGCAGAAGGGAGACACTTCCTCTCTCCACACGCAGATGGCTTCGACGCCGTTCCAGCTGGTGACCATGTCCAGGTCGCTGTGGCTTCGCGCATCATCTTTAAGCTCGCTGGGCAACGTTCCCACGCGCATGGCCAGGTCCACCGCGTCTTGGTCGAAATTCACCGGGCGCTGAGAGGTCGAAACGGTGAGCCGAATATCGGGGTGTTCAAGTTCAAACGCGCTCAGGCGGTCTTGCAGCCAGAGCGTTGCGCTCGACGGCAAGAGATTGATCGACAGTTGGCGACGCCCTGCGTGCCCAGCAAAGCATTCTTCGATCCGGTCGAACGACTCGGAAACGACTTCGAGATAGCGCTTCCCGTGTTCGGTGAGCGTGACGCCGCGCGCGCCCCGAATAAAAACCGGCTCGCCCAAATGCGACTCAAGAAGCCTGACTTGTCGGCTGATGGCTCCCTGTGTGACATGCAGTTCTTCGGCCGCGAGCGAAAAGCTCGAGAGCCGACCTGCGGCTTCAAACGCCCTGAGCGCATTCAAGGGCGGCAAGCGCCGTGTCATCCCGTCTCCTGTTCTTAGATATGAGTTTAGGTCATACCTAGTAAGAATACATCGATTGTCAATAAATCCCGAATCCCTAGAATCGTATTGAGCCCTTGTGCCATATCGGCCATGAGAGAGTGTCCTAACACCGACGTAACCCCATCGCGACAGGAGCGAGAA